>CAJXMS010000047.1 GCA_913056475.1 uncultured Bacteroidota bacterium | reverse complement strand
AACCAATGGAGCTATTACCTGGCCGAAAACAGCACCCTGCACTGGGGCCTGGAGGGCATTTACTACCACTTTGAACCGGGTAAAATAACGGGCAGCGTAGAAACGGAGCTGCAAGATGCCTACGCCCTGGAGCCCGCGGCATACCTGGAACACGAATGGGAGCCCGGCCAGCGCTGGAAGTTTCGCTATGGACTGCGCTACTCCAGTTTTTACAACCTGGGGGCCCGGCAGGTGTATAACTACGCCAATCCGCAACTTCCGACCAACGAAAATCGCAATGATACCCTCTCCTACGCAAGTGGCGAGCTTATCCAGGCCTACGATGGCTGGGCAGGCCTGGAGCCTCGCTTTTCCGTCAATTACCTGCTCAATGAGACCGAAAGCATTAAGGCCAGTTATAACCGTACCCGGCAGTATATCCACCTCATCAGCAATACCACCTCCCCTACCCCGGTAGACATTTACCGGCCCGCCGGAGAATATATTCAGCCCGCTACGGTAAATCAGGTGGCCCTGGGTTATTTCCGCAACTTCCAGCAAAATACCTACGAAGCTTCCCTGGAAGGTTATTACAAAACCTTTGACAATATAGTAGATTACCGCAACGGGGCCGATCTTATCTTTAACGAGTCCATCGAAACGGAACTGCTGAGCGGCATAGGCCGGTCTTACGGGCTGGAGCTGCTCTTTCGCAAAAACAAGGGCCGCCTCACCGGCTGGTTTAGCTACACCCTTTCTAAAACGGAAAATCGCGTCCGCGCCAATGACCCTACCGTAGCCATCAACGCCGGCGAATGGTACCCGGCCAACTACGACAAACGGCACGACCTTTCCCTGGTCCTTAGCTATCAGCTCACTCCTAAATGGAGCATCAGTACCAACTTTGCCTACCAAACCGGCCGCCCCATTACGCCCCCCGAAGGCCGCTTTCAGTACGGCAGCTTCTCGGTGCCCATTTACCGGGATCGCAATAGCTACCGCATCCCCGACTACCACCGCCTGGACCTCTCGGCCTCCTACGACCCGCCCCAACAAGCGGATAAAAAGTTCCAGAGCTCCTGGTCCTTTGGCGTGTACAACCTCTACGCGCGGCGCAATCCTTACTCCGTATTTTTCGAACAAACCGCGCAAGGCGGCTCTTTTGAAACCCAAGCCGTTCGCCTATCCATTTTCGCCACCATCATCCCCTTCGTCACCTGGAATTTTGAATTTTAAGCTATGAATCGCAGCTCCATAATAGCCCTGCTGGGACTTTTGCCCCTGCTCTCCTGCCAGGACGTGGTCGAACTCGAAGTCCCCGAAAGCGAGCCTCAGCTGGTGGTAGATGGCTGGGTAACCGATCAGCAGCCCGCCCAGGTAATCCTCAGTACCACCGATGCCTATTTTGCCCAAGGTAGTACCCCGCGGATTTCCGATGCCCGGGTATACCTCCTCGAAAACGGCGATACCGTAGCCCAGCTCCGCGAAAATCAAGACACCGCCGGCCTCTATCGCGCCCCTTTTACCGGCCAGCCCGGCCGGCGCTACCGCCTCCGGCTCACTGTTCCCAACGGGCCTCCCGGCGTAGCGGGTACCTGGGAATCACAACTCGAAACCCTGCGCCCCGTCCCCACCCTGGACTCTATCAATATCCGGCGCCTGGACCGCAACACCCAGCCGCCCGCTATCCAAGCCGGCGCTTATGCCCTGGGCTATTTTCAAGAACGCCCCGGGCCCGGTGATCACCTCAACGTAACCCGTAGCCTCAACGACAGCGTATTTCAGCGCGACATCTTTGCCCTCGAAGACGAAGGCGTAGACGGCTTTTACTTTGGCAGCGGCCTGGTGCCCCCCTTGGGGCTTTACGGCCCCTTCGATAGGCCGCCTCGCCACGCGGACCCGGACACCTTCAGCACACGCCTGGAGTCCATCACCCCTAATTACTACGATTTCCTCCAGGTGCTCAGCGAACAGATCAACGTAGGCACCCCTTTCGATGCCGCCCCCGCCCTGATCCTCGGGAATGTTCGCCACACCCGGGATACCAGCCAGTACGCCTTTGGTTACTTCCGAGCGTCCGCCCTAAGCAGCGCCCAGGTCATTTACCGCCCCTAGGGCGGCTTTCTTTAGCGGCCTGGCGGCCAAATGTGCTATTCGTCTTGCCCGCTAGCATTGTACCTTTACACCATGATATTCAGCGCACAATTTTCCCACTGGACGGAGCAATGGCTTCGCGCCGCCCACCTTCAGCCCCAGTATATTCCTTACGCCAGCCTGGGCATAGACCTGCTCCTGCTGGCCCTCCTGGCCCTGCTCCTGGACCTCGTAGCCCGGCGGGTTATCCTGCTCTTTGTGAGCCGCTACGTACAGCGCTCCGAAAATGCCTACGATGATATCTTCCTGGAAAAAAAGGTCTTCCAATCGCTGGCCCACCTCTTGCCCACCCTGGTATTTTACTACGGGCTTCCGGTGGTGTTTGAGCAAACGGGCCTGGAACTCCAATTCCTCCAGCAGCTGCTCATCGTATACCTGATCATCGTCATCGTGCAGGTCATCCAAAAATTCTTCCGTGCCCTGGAGACCATCGGCCTGCAAAGCAGCCGCCTGCAAGGCAAACCCGTCAGCAGTTACGTTCAGGTAGGCCTCATTGTGGTCTATATCACCGCGGCCGTATTTATCATCTCCACGCTCGTAGGCCGCAGCGCCGTGGCCGTCCTGACCACCTTCGGGGCCGCCACCGCCGTGATCCTTCTCATTTTCCGCGATACCATCCTCGGTTTTGTGGCCAGTATCCAGATAGCCAGCAATGACATCCTCCGCCTGGGCGACTGGGTAAGCATGGACAAATACGGGGCCGATGGAGACGTGATCGCCATTAACCTCACCACCGTGAAGGTGCGCAATTTTGATAAAACCATTACCACCGTACCCACCTATGCCTTTATTGCCGATAGCTTTCGCAACTGGCGGGGCATGCAGTCCCTGGGCATACGCCGTATCATGCGCTCCCTGCATATCGACCTCAATTCCATCGATTTTATAGACCCCGAAATGTACCAGCGCTTCCGGCGCTACGAGCGCGTGCGTCCCTATTTAGAACAACGCCAGCAGGAGATAGAGGCCGACAACCAAAACCGAAAGATAGACAAAAGCGCCCTCATCAACGGACGAAATTTGACCAACATCGGCGTATTCCGCCAGTATGTGCTCGCCTACCTGCAGCAGCACCCCCAAATCTCCCAACAGGAAACCATCATGGTGCGCCAGCTCGAGCCCACCGACCGGGGCCTACCCTTGCAAGTTTATTGCTTCAGTACCGATATTAACTGGGTAAATTATGAGGCCATCCAAAGCGACCTTATGGACCACCTCCTGGCCGCCGTGGAATACTTCGACCTGCGTCTCTTCCAAAACCCCTCCGGCCGGGACCTCAAAGAGCTTAGGACTCCCCGCTAAGCGAGGCCTCTTTGAGCGCATTCCCCTTCCATCGCCAGCGAAATGGCAAGGCCATAAGACCCGTTACCAAAAGAATGTAAAACGGATAGAGCCCGGCCACCCAAGCGTAATCGCGCAAAAGCCCCCGCTGCTGGGTAGCCCGGGCATAGCGCCCTAGCAAAGGGGCATCCAGGGCGGCGTTGCTTCCGTGCACCAGGAGCGCGTAGAAGGCGGCCTGCGGCCAAATGAGCGCCAGGACCCACAAGAGGCTTATCCCCCAGCTATGCAAAGCCACCCCCGCAGCCAGCAATCGGCTCCCCACCAGCGGATAAGCAACCGCCTTCCCTCCCCAACGGATCCGCTGGCGAAAAAACGCGCCCCAGGTCGCGGGGGACGGAGTGGTAGCTCCCGCGGATAAAACCGCTCGGACGCTACCCGGGGTTTCCCGATGGAGGGCCTGCATCAGAAAGACATCGTCCCCACTTTGCCAATGTTCCCCGGGCAGAGCCAGGCCCTGCACCCGGGATTTTCGATAAGCCATATTGGCGGCGCTGCCCATGTAGGGCCGGCCCGTGGCCGCCAGGGCCTGGCCGCTCATTTGCAAGCTTAGGTACTCAAGCGCCGCAAAGCGCCCGGCCAGGGACCCAGCGGGTAGCATGCGGACCACCCCAAAGGCGAAAGCGGTTTTGCTCGCGCTAAAAGACGCCAGAAGCTTTACCAGCGCCCCCCGGTCTAGCCGGGTGTCCGCATCCGTTTGCACAATAAGTTCATAGCGGGCATGCGCTAAACCCGTTTGCAGGGCCGCTTTCTTTCCCGCTTGCCCCCGGTGCCTAATAAGGCGGAAATGGGAAGGATAGGAAGCCAATAAGCTTTCCAGGGCCTTGCTCTCATCCGGACGAGAGTGATCATTTATGACCAATACTTCCCACGCCGCGAAACTGCCCGCGCAGGCCGCAGGAAGCTGGGCGAGCGTATGTTTGAGCGGGGCGGTATCGTCCCGGCAGGGTATTAAGATGCTAAAAGGCGTTTCCCCGGTTGGCCCTTCTACGGGCGTGCTAGACAAGCGCTGAAGCCCGCGCCAGAGGAGCCAGGCCAGCAACGCATAACCCAGCATAAGAAAAGCCGCAAAAGAAAGAAGCCATGACGCCATCTGGTCAAAAGTATTGCATAATTTGCGACGGTATGAAAGGGGAAAAGATCATCCTGGGCGTAGACCCGGGGACGAATATCATGGGCTACGCCCTTATCCGTACGAGAGGTAAGCAGGCTACCCTGCTGACTTATGACGTGATGCGCTTAAGCCCCAAAGAAGGCCACACGCTGAAGCTCAAGCGCATTTTTGAACGATGCCTGGCGTTGGTAAAGGAATTTTTACCGGACGAAATGGCGGTGGAGGCTCCCTTTTTCGGCAAAAACGTGCAGAGTATGCTTAAGCTGGGGCGGGCGCAAGGAGTGATCATGGCTGCCGCTATGTACCGGGATATACCCGTAACTGAATACGCCCCCCGCAAAATCAAACAAAGTATAACGGGCAATGGCAATGCCAGTAAAGAGCAAGTATCGGCCATGCTGTCTCGCACGCTACAAGTGGAGCTGGACCACCGTTATATGGACGCAAGCGATGCTTTAGGCGTGGCCCTGTGTCATCATTTTCAATCTGCTATGCCGGGCGCCGCAAAGGGGAAGGCTGGTAGCTGGGATCAGTTTATCCGCAAAAATCCGGATCGCCTCGGTTAGGTTGTATCACATTTGGCCGGCAGGCCTAAAGGACTAAGGACGTAATACCTCCGGTAGGCGGGCCTGAATACGCTGGGTGGTGGCAGCCAGCTGCTCGCTGGTGAAGCTTAATTTGGGGCGGCTAAAGTCGATGTCGTGAACCCCGTGGATGGGAATGAGGTGAATATGTGCGTGGGGTACTTCCAGGCCTACTACCGCTACGCCTACCCGCTGGCAGCTTATAACCTCTTCCTGGGCCCGGGCGATGGCGCGTGCCACTTGCCAAAGGTGGAGGTAGTCTTCTTCCGGTAAGTCAAAAAGCTTGTCCACCTCTTGCTTGGGAACTACCAGCAAGTGGCCTTCGTGCAGCGGGTTAATATCCAGAAAAGCTACCGCTCGATTCGTTTCTGCCACCTTATGGGCAGGCAGCTCGCCAGCGATGATCTTGCTAAAAATGGAAGCCATAAGCGGGTTTATTCCATGGAGATATCCATGATTTCAAAATTCATTTTTCCGGCGGGGGTGTCTATTTCCGCTACTTCCCCTACGGCTTTGCCGATAAGGCCTTTGCCGATGGGCGAGCTCACGGAGATCTTGCCTTTTTTGAGGTCGGCCTCAGACTCGCTTACGAGCTGGTATTTCATGGTTTGCCCGTTTTTCTGATTTTTGATGGTAACGGTAGAGAGGACCATGACGGAAGAAGTGTCGACCTGAGAGCTATCCAGTACCCGGGCATTGGCCATGGTTTCTTCCAGCTTGCTTATTTTCATTTCCAGCATGCCCTGGGCCTCTTTGGCTGCGTCGTACTCCGCGTTTTCGGAGAGGTCTCCTTTATCGCGTGCTTCGGCAATTTGCTGAGAAATACGGGGCCGCTCGACACTTTTCATGTGCTCGAGCTCTTTCTTTAATTTATCGTATCCTTCGGGGGTATAATAGCTATGTCCCATAATGGCGGCTTTTTCTTAATAAAAAAGAAAAAGACCTGCGAGAGGCCTTTTTCTGGTAAGCAAAATTACAATTAATCTGGAAAGCGGGCCGGGAAGGCCCCGGGGGAGCCCCTTAAATCTTGATGGCTACGCCAATGGAATGGACGCCATCGAAGGCTTTGGTAGTCTGGTAAGAATAGTCCAAAGTGAAGGATTTGTCTTTGTCTTCACCCAGGGGAACATCCAGAGACATACCGGCGCTCAGCCCGGAGAAGACAGTGTTGCTCTCCACCTGCCCTTGGGTATTAAAGAAGGTATAGCCGGCACGGAGCTGCAGGAAATTCTTGAGCGAATACTGGGCACCGGCGGTATAGCGATCTGTTTCGAAGGAGTTGGAGATAAAGGAGCCGGCCAGGGTGAGCTGTTGATCGGAAAAGTTAAAGTCATAGCTCGCACCAATGCCAAGCGTTGCGGGCACTTCGAAGGCGGCGGAGCGTTCATTAAAGGCTTGCGCGTATCCCCCCTGGGGAACGGGTAGGGTTAAAGACTGCCCGTCGCCCCGATACTGGGCGGAGGGCCCCACATTGCGCAGGGTAAAACCAAACTTGACCTGATCTTCATCTCCAGCGACGTACTGCACACCGGCGTCCACCACCGCCGTGGTGACCCGCATATCCACGATATTGGTGCTGTAGAGCTTGATGTTGACCCCACCGCGAATAGACTCGGTAAACTTCTGAGCGTAGCCCGCCCGGATGATAGAGGTATTGGGGCTTACGGTGCCGATTCCCCCTTCGGGGTTCTGTTCGTTGGTGCGGATAAACTCCCCGTAGTTAAAGGAAGTAATGCTGCCGGAAAGCACCCCGTTGGACCCCACCGTTTTGGTAAGGGCGGCGGAGTTTATGGTGATACCGGCCCCAATAAGCCATTGGGTATTGGTAAAACCTACGTCCAGGTTATCGGTGGAGGTAATCCCTGCTATATTGAGGTAAGTGGCATCGACTCCGCTTACCCCGGCCAGGTTTACCGAGCCCCAGCCGGTGGAACGGGCCCAGGGGTTGATAAGCAACTCGGGGGCTCCGGCAGAGCCCACCCGTTGGGGGTTACCTGCCTGGGCGGATCCCATCCAGAGGAGGGCCGCGAGGGGGAGCAATATTTTAGACATGCATTTCATGATAAGAGAGGGTTTTTATTTTTAAAATGCGTTGAGGTCAGCCGGTCGGATACTACCCACCCACTTGATCACTTTTTCACCAATATCTCCAGCGTCGATATGAATGATGTAAACACCGCTGGCGATGGGCACATTGAAGTCGTTCTTAAGATCCCATTCGACGTAGGTCTGTTGATTATCCTTGCGAATGGTTCTTACCCGGGTACCATTGGTCATAAAAATGTTGATGGTACACTCCTGGGGAAGGTTGGTGATCTTAACGATATTATCCAGCTGGGAGTCTTCATATCGAGAGGAACCGTAATAAGGGTTGGGTACCGCCCGGATCAGGTCCAGCGCATCGTTGGCCAACTCACGGTTGCTGGTATCTGCTGCGAAGCCTTCTAAATCAAAGGAATAGGTGGGGTTCCCCTCATTGATCGAGTTCAAGGCAGGGCTGGTTTGCTGGTAAGGACTTTGAACGCGCAGCCGTACCGTGGTCTTAGTGGGGATGTCGGCATAGCGCTGATATTCAAATTGCTCATCAGTAAGCAAACCGATGGTGCACCAGGTCATACCGCCCCACACGAGGCGCCGATTGGAAGCGTTCCCCATATCTTCGATTTGCCCTTTGATGGGGTAATCTTCGATGGCGTCTCCCTGATAAGTTAAATCCACAAATTCTAGGGAGTTGCCTACCCGGAACTCAGCGGAATCCGCCAGCACATACAGTACGTGCATACCACCTAAGGCCGGGCTGCCCAGTTTCTGGGTAAGATTGGCGCTGGGATTGTAAAGCATATCATCACCATTCTCGCTTTTGAGCCAACTGTTCTCGCCCATGACAAGGTTCAAGCGGCGACCGGTTTCCACGTTAACCGCGTAGCCCGGGAAGTAACTCCAGCCACGGGGTAGGGTGCTGTCTGGCACCAGCCGGTTGCCCTGCTTGCGCATAGAGACATCGTCCCGCAGGTTAAACAGTTCTGCATTTCCTTCGGTAGTAGCCGGTATATTGCCCATTTCCAGCACCGGGACACGGCTCCATTTGCTGGGATCAGAGGTGTAAACCACGTTGATATTGGGCATTTCGGAAAGGGGGAAGAAAGGCGCGATGGATTTGGAAACCGGGTCACGTAGCGGAAAACCAGGGCTATCATCTCCTCCGCCCTGGTTACGGGCGGGCACATTGCTTGCCAGCGCTACGGGGGCCCAGGTTCCGCCCAGGATATTTTCAAAGGCGCCCTGTGGGTCGGGGTTGTTGTCGCTGCCGGAGCCATAGTCGTTGTAATAAACGGTTGGGGTATTATCGCCATCCCGAACGTTACTTATACCGGCCAAGATCCAATTGAGGGGGCTTTCCGAGTCATTGTCGGGTACGCCCGTAAGCCATTCTTTATTGGGATCATCAAAAATGCGCTCGGCGCCGATTATGCCGTTGTTGGTGGCGGTAGGCTTTTCGAAGCCGGGCGAGACGGGATTACGGACGCTGATGGAGAAGCCGTAATCTTGAATGATTTGCTCCCCTTGGTAGGTGAGGTCCCGGCGAAGACTGTCAATAAAGTTGCCCTCCTCATCGTAGAGCTTCCAAACGTCATTATCTCCGGTGCCGGAAAATTCAAGGCGATAGCTCCCGTCCCTTACTTCAAAGGGGTCGGTGACTTTCACGTCCACGGGGGCATGATCCGCGAGGTATTTCAGTTCTGTTTGGAAGAAATTGGCCACGATTTGATCGTTGGACTCTTGAGCTATACGCAGGAAGGCGCTGCCGTTGCCCTGGCCGTTAAGGCGGGTGATGGCCACGCGATCGCCCCAATCGGTATTAAGCTGGGTGCCGTTACGCCGGTTTTGTACTTTGGTGGGAATGGCCACGTAAGGCTTGGAGTTGTTACCAATATTCCGCCGTCCCGCCAGGTAGGGTTGTTTCTGGGCGTTGGGCTGGGGGCTGCCCGGATTAAAGGTGATAAAATCATTCTGGGCGTAGGCAATGACATAGAAGTAGTAGGCCTTATTATTGATAAGGGTTAGCTCGTCCCCGGTAGCAAAGGCGTCTTGAGTAATTTCATAGCTTACTTCCACGCCACTATTATTGGTTCTAAGGGTCATATCCATCGGGGTAAGCGGATTGCCGAGCAGGTCGGGCGATTCGGTGTAGTTCACCAGTTGCTCCACATCGTTTTTCAAGTCGCTCTGAGCAATGAGGCGGCTTTGCGAAGGATCGTAAAGCTCGTCCACGCCTACGTCCGGCCCGGATACCTGGAATATTTGGAAACCCTCAAAGCGGTAGCTGAAATAGCCGGCTTCCCGGGCGCTATCAATCTGCTGGGGCGACCAGTTGGGGTTGGGCACAATTTGAGGATCTTCTTGCTCGTAGCCGATGACATTCTCATCGTAAGGATTGGTAAAGTTGAGTACCAGTTTTTTATCCAGTTCGATGAATTCCACGTTGGGGGCATTGGGCCCGTCCAGCACCTGGAAGCAATTGTCAAAAAGCTGCTGTGCCTTGTCGTCGGCGATGATCACATCGTTTACCGAGGCGAAGAGGTCACTTGAGCCAAAATTGCGCGCCCAAACGGTTCCGGTCGTGATAAAGTTAAGCGCTCCTGGCGCCAGGGAGAAGGGTCCAGCAGAGTGGAGGCCCCTTTTATCCATGGCATTATCGGGGTTTTCGTACCAGCCCCCGTTGGGGAGTTCCTCGGAGGGTTCGTAGGCCCCGGTAGTATCGTAGGTATCGCCCGGGTAAGCATAGCGGGTCGTTTCAAAGCCGGCGGGGTTCAATACGTAGCCATCGCCATTTCCGGTTTGGGCCTGTCCGGAAGGATTTTCGATCACCAGCGGCCGCCCATCTTTCCAGATACTCCGCAATAAGCGGTAAAACTCTTCGGCGGTGCTGGGATCGGTAGTCCCGCTTACGGGGTTCCCCACGCCACCGTTATTGTAATACATAAAGCCAGACATTATGATCCGCTCATTACGTCCGATAGTGGGGTCTTCTGGCTGGCAAACCCCATTAATGCGCACTCCGTCAACGCAGCCGTCACGATCGTCGTCCAGGCCATTGAAGTAGTCGGCAAAAGGCCCCTGAAAAAAGTCAAAGCCGATGGCGGGCGGATTCAAACCATACCCCAGTGCGCCCTCATCATTGAGGTCGCCGTTGTATGCGTACCCTAAGCCCCGGGCAATGTCGGAACCGATTACATCGTCCTCAAAGTTGCCAATGTCGGGGTCAAACCAGGTACCAAAGTAGGTATCACTTAAGCGAAAGCTGGACTTGTTAAGAATGCGGTAGTTGTTAAAAGTCATGTTGTTTACCTCGTCGTTGGAGGTAAAGGCAAAGGCCTGGGCGCGTATTTCAAAACCCAGAGCGGAAGCACCGGACTCGGTGTGGATATTTCCCTTGTCGTTATACACCCACCAGATGGTCTGGTCGCCGTAGAGGAAGTCATTTTCTTTGGCCTGGCAGTCGGCGGAACGGGAAAAGTCGTAGGCGGGATAGTCCCATTCGTAATCGTAAAGCCCGGGGATACCGTTGGAATCGGACTCGGTGTAGGGGGCCAGCATGGTGGGCAGGTTGCCATCTACCCCGTTGCCCGGCCATTCTTGGATAGACTGGGGGATATTCCCGGCGTAGCCAGGGAAACGTTGCGCGGGATCGCAGTTGGGATCTTCTTTACACTCTATCCATTCTTTGTGGGTTTCCACCTCATCGCGATACACCACCCAGTGGCGGTCATAATCCTGGCACACGGATTCGGTCACAGAGGCTTGGTCATCCAAGGGGCCTGTCCAGTAATCCCCCCCGCTTCCGCGGTAGGTCATGGCCGCCAGTTTGAGCTGACCCGCCTCGTCGATACCGCCCAGCCAGAGGGCTCCGGCAAACATGGAGTGTTTGTTACTGCCCTTGGGCACTTCGTACTGAGCGCGGTTCAGGTCCCACCACATATCACCTCCTCCCAGGATTCGGGCCCGAACATTATTGATATTGAGGTCCGTCTGGGCGGTGGCTGGGGCACAGCCTTCGGCCAGGGTTTTTAAGGCACGCTTATTCTTATTGTAATGGGAGCTATCGGGCTCTGCAGCCTGAACACCAGTGGCCAGGAAAAAGGCCAAGAGTATTCCAAATGTGCGCTTCATCATCATAATCGGGTTATTAACAGGGTTCTATTCTTAAAAGTTATACGATACCCCTAGCCGCACACGGCGTGGCAGGGAGTAATTAAAGGGGTTTACCATTCGGCGATTATAGAGGTCCACGAAGGCTTGCTCGCTGAGCTGTCCTTGCAATACGGTTTGTCCGATGGGCGAGCTGAGGAAACCATCGTCGTCTGCTGTGCCCGTAAAGGCATAAACATCGGTTACGTTTTGGGTATTGAGCAGGTTGAGTACCTGCACGTATACGTCCAGGGTTTTCTTA
>CAJXMS010000046.1 GCA_913056475.1 uncultured Bacteroidota bacterium | reverse complement strand
TTTCGGAACTTCTGCAGATCCGGCCAATCCTATTGCAACAATTGGAAGTGACGATATCTTTCTTAATAAGTATACCGGTCGGGTCATTCAGGATGATGATTTCTCATCCATTGCCAACGATATTTTTGACGCTTTCAAACTGGGTCGTGCGGCTATTGTTGCCGGAGACTATGAAGTGCGTGATGAACAGGCCGCCATCATTCAGGAGGCTATTTCAAATATCATCGGTATTCGTGCTGTTTACTATCTGCAAGCCGGTAAGCGTCAGATCGAAGATGACCAACTCGGCTCAGCTTTCCATTCCCTTTCTGAAGGATATGGATTCATCTATAGCCTGCAATTCACCCGTATTCCTGGTACCGACCAACCATATCTAAGCAACAGTGAAGTAGATGCAATTCTCACCGACCTGTTGGATGATGGCACAAACGGCCTATGGGATCTTGAAACTTCTACACTCGACAATTTATCTGAACAAATTGCCGACAAATTTAATTTTACACTAGAAGAAGCCGCTTCGAACTAATTTAAATTCATTAAACAATAGCTGGCAGCTGTGTTAGGCTGCCGGCTTTTTGTACTTATAAAAAACGTGATCATGAAAAAATTTGCATTACTATTATTGACTACCATTCTATTTTGGGGTTGTACTGATGATGGCCCGTCAGGACCAAGCGCTGATGATTTTGATCGTGAAGCTATTTTAGAAAACTGGGCCGATAATCTGATTATTCCATCATTTTCCAATTTCTCAGAATCCACCGGACAACTACATAGCTCCGCGGAAACATTCGCTGCAGATCCCACACAGCAAAATCTGGAATCTCTGCGTGAAAGCTGGGAATCATCCTATCTTGCGTTTCAGCACGTATCGATGTTTGAAATGGGACTGGCCATGCAGATCCGTTACCGGGATTACCTGAACATCTACCCGACTGATACAGAAGAGATCGAAAACAGTATCCAATCCGGCAGCTACAATCTGGAACTGCCATCACTCACCGACAGTCAGGGTTTTCCGGCTCTTGACTACTTACTGCACGGTATCGGCCAGAACGACACTGAAATTCTCTCGTACTATACTTCAGATAATAATGCAGAAAACTACAGAACATACCTGACTGACCTTACAGAAAGAATCGATGCGTTAACCGACCAGGTGTTGGTTAGTTGGACTTCCGGTTTTCGAGATGAGTTTGTGAATAATTCAGGAAATGGTGCCAATTCATCTCTGGATATGATGGTGAATGACTACATCTTTTATTATGAGAAAAATCTCAGAGCCGGTAAAATTGGGATTCCCGCCGGTGTATTCTCAGGCAATCCGCTTAGCAGTCATGTAGAGGCATACTATAGTAACGGATTTTCCAAGGCGCTTTTTAATGAAGCTCTGACAGCAAGCATCAACTTTTTTAATGGTATTCATTTTAACACCGACACCAACGGCCAGAGTCTGGATGACTATCTGGATTACCTGAACACGATGAAAGAAGGGGCAGATTTAACCGAATCAATCAACAATCAATTTGAGCTGGCTCGTGATGAATCTGAGGCCTTGAACCCCGATTTTGCCGCACAGGTACTATCCAACAATACACTGATGCTCTCTACCTATGATGAACTACAGAAAAACGTTGTAAACCTGAAAGTGGATATGCTTCAGGCTCTCAATATTAACGTGGATTATGTAGATGCAGACGGCGACTAATTAGTGAACTTCTCGACCATTCGTACCTATTTTACCGATACTCAGAATGCTGCTCCATTAGCTGTCTTCCGGATTTTATTCGGAATTCTGATGCTGTGGAGCATCGTTCGTTTTGCGGTCAACGGCTGGATTTCCAAGCTCTATATTGAACCGCAATTCTTCTTTTCGTACTACGGCTTTGAATGGGTTCAGCCGCTTGGCGAATGGACCTACATTATTTTTGCAGTCTGCGGATTATCCGCCCTCTTTGTGGCAATCGGTTTTAAATACCGCATTTCCATCGTCATCTTTTTTCTCAGCTTCACCTACATCGAGCTGATGGATAAGACCACCTACCTCAATCACTACTACTTCATCAGCGTCCTGGCCTTTTTACTCTGCTGGCTTCCGGCGCATAGCTACGGAGCCCCGGGCGCCGGGCGCAAAAAAGCTGGCCGGGTTCCCTATTACACCGTAGGAGCGGTGAAGCTGCTGGTAGGCCTGGTTTATTTTTACGCGGGCCTGGCCAAGCTCAACTCCGACTGGCTTCTTCAAGCCCAGCCGTTGGCCACCTGGCTCCCGGGCCGTACCGACCTCCCCCTGCTGGGCTCCTTCCTGGACCAAACCTGGGTAGCCTACTTCTTTAGTTGGGCCGGGGCGGCCTTTGACCTGAGCGCCCCTTTCCTGCTCCTCTACCGTCGCACCCGCTCCTGGACCTACGCAGTGGTAGTCCTCTTTCATATCCTTACCTGGCTGCTCTTTCCCATCGGTATGTTTCCCTTTATCATGATCGGAGCAGCGCTCATTTTCTTTCCGGGCGCCTGGCACGAGCGGGTATGGCAGCGCCTGGCCCCTTCTCGCTGGCTGCCCGCCACTGCTGGCCGTACGCCCCAGGCGGAGAGGGGCACATTTGGCCTCCGGCCAAATGTACTTCCCGGCGCCGTGATAGGCTTCCTCCTTTTGGGGCAGCTGGTGCTACCCTGGCGGTACCTCGCCCAACCGGGAGAGCTATTTTGGCACGAAGAAGGTTTTCGCTTTAGCTGGCGGGTCATGCTCATGGAAAAGGCCGGTTACGCCCAGTTTTGGCTGGAAAACCCCCGGAACGGCCGGCGGCAGGCCGTGCAAAACCACCATTTTCTTACCGCTTTCCAGGAAAAACAAATGAGCTTCCAGCCCGATATGATGCGAGAATACGCCCAGCTACTGGCCCGGCACTACCGCCAATCAAAAAATTGGGATACCGTAGCCGTGTATGCCGATGTGTACGTAGCCCTTAACGGCCGGCCCAGCCGGCGGTATGTAAAACCCGAGGTAGATCTTACGCAGGTAAGTTCCGCCGCTGAAATGCTTTTGCCCTTTGACGATACGATTACTGGCTTGTAGCCTTATCCTGCTGGCCTGGAGTGCGAAAGCCCAGGTAACGCTCCAGGGACAGGTGACAGACCGTGCCGGCCGCTCCCTCCCAGCCGTAGAAGTGTACCTCAACGGCGCAGAGGAGTTTCTGATCACCACCGATGCCCAGGGCCGCTTTGAGCAGCAGCTGCCGCCGGGCACCTACCGGCTCATTGTTTTTGGCGCTGCCTACCAAAGCCTTCGCCAAAAACTGACCTTGCGCAAAGACACATCACTTAGCATCACCTTACAACCGCTCAGCCAAAAACTCAACGAAGTAGCCGTGCAGGCCTCTCGCTCCCGGCTAGGCCGCAAGCGGCTCCGGGAAGTAGAAGGTACCGCTCTTTACGCGGGCAAGAAAAGCGAAGTGGTAGTGCTGGAAGAAACGCCGGGAAACCTGGCCGTCAACAAAGCCCGCCAAGTATATGCCCAGGTGACCGGAGTAAACCTCTACGAAAGCAGCGCCGGGGGCTTACAACTCCACATCGGGGGGCGTGGCCTGGACCCCAGCCGCACCAGCAACTTTAACGTCCGCCAGAACGGCTACGACATAAGTGCCGATGTACTGGGCTATCCGGAAAGCTACTACACCCCTCCCAGCGAGGCCCTGGAAGAAATCCAGGTAGTTCGCGGCGCCGCCTCGCTCCAGTACGGAACCCAGTTTGGCGGCCTGCTAAATTTTAAACTGAAAGGCCCCCCCGAGAAGGATACCCTGCTGGGAGAAACCCGGCAAACGCTGGGCAGTAACGGCCTTTTCACCAGTTTTAACCGCCTGGCCGGTAAGAGCGGGCCCTGGCGGTACAATGTTCATTACAACTTTAAGCGCGGCGACGGATTCCGGCCGCACAGTGCTTTTATTTCGCACAACGCCTTTGGTCAGGTTGGTTACCACTGGGGGCCCGGCCATTCCCTAAACCTGCAATACACCTACCTGTACTACCTCGCCGAGCAGCCCGGGGGGCTCACCGATCAACAGTTTGCCCAAGCCCCCTACCAAAGCCCCCGCCGGCGCAACTGGTTTGCGGTGCGCTGGAACCTGCTCTCCCTCCGCTGGACCCAGCAAATTTCTACCCGCAGTAAATTTACTCTTCTGCTCAATGGCCTGCATGCCCGCCGGCGTTCTCTCGGCTTTCGGGGCGTACCGGCCCAGCTAAACACCAATCCCGTGCTGGCCCCGGACGAACGGGATAGCGAGGGGAATTACCGGCACCCCCGCGATCTGATCAGCGGGCTGTTTAGAAACGCCAATGCCGAGGCCCGGCTCCTCACCCGCTACCGGCTGGGAGGGAAGAGGGCGGTATGGTTGCTCGGTGCCAAGTATTATCACGCCCACAATACCTCCCGCCAGGGCCCCGGCAGTAAGGGCCGCGATGCGGACTTCCGTTTTGCCCAAGACCGTTTTCCCAATTATGCCAACCAGAGCGATTTTCGCTTTCCCAACCGCAACCTGGCTTTCTTTAGCGAACACATCTGGTACCTGAGCCCCAAGGTCTCCATCACACCGGGTCTAAGATGGGAATACATTCATACGGCCAGCCGTGGCCGCTATCAGCAAGTCAATTTTGACAATGCGGGCAATGCTATTTTTCGCGATACCCTAAGCGATAACCGCGACCTGCGGCGTCATTTTCTCCTGGCCGGGCTGGGGCTTTCTTACAAACCGGATAAGCAGACCGAGTGGTACCTAAACTTCTCCCAGAACTACCGCTCGGTAACCTTTTCCGATATCCGGATCGTGAACCCCAGCTTTAAAGTAGATCCAGCGCTAAGCGATGAGCGCGGCTACACGGCCGATCTCGGGTACCGGGGTACTTGGGGGGAAGACTTTCGTTATGATTTTACGGCATTTGGCCTGTACTATGGGAACCGCATAGGCCTGATCTTTAATGACCGGGCCCAGCGGGTCCGGACCAACATCGGCGCGGCCTTCATCTACGGCTTGGAGAGTTTTCTGCGCTATCCCTTAAGGAAGGGGGCGTGGCGCTGGGAGGTGTTTAGTAATCTCTCCCTTAACCGCTCCCGCTACCTGGCCTCGCAGGAAAACAATGTGGAAGGCAATGAGGTGGAATTTGTCCCGGCGGTAAACTGGAAAGTGGGCAGCAGCTGGCAGTGGCAGCAGTGGCAGGCCAGTTTCCAATACAGCTACTTATCGAGCCAATACACGGACGTGGAGAATTCCGAAGCCCCAGCTCCCGGAGACCTGCGAGCCGGGGTACTGGGCCCCATTCCCGCTTATGGCGTCATGGACTTATCCCTGGCCTGGCGGCCTGAACGCTGGACGGTAGAAGCGGGGATCAATAACCTGGCCGATGTGCGCTATTTTACCCGCCGGGCCACGGGCTACCCGGGGCCGGGAATTATTCCCGCCGCCCCGCGGACGGTTTATCTTACGCTGGGTTTTCGATGGTAAGCCCCACGAGAAAGGTTCCTCAAGAAGACTCCATAAGCTTTAAGAGCGCTCGCATGGCCAGCGGGGAGGTTTACATTTGGCCGGCAGGCCCCGAAAAAAGCGGTCCCTTAGAAAGCCTAAAGCGGGGAAATTGGTAAATTTGTGGGGCAACCTCAACGCCCTGGCTATGAAACTGCATCCGGTAGAAGAAGTCGCTGGTCTGGATCCGGAAACATTCTATCAAAGCTACGTACGCACGAAAAAACCGGTAAAGCTGCTCGACTACGCCCAAGACTGGCCAGCTACCCAAAAATGGACTTATGACTATTTGCGAGCGGTGGCCGGCCACCATGTGGTAAAACTTCATGGCGCCTGGCAGGACAATGAGCCTACCAAAATAGAAATGCCTCCGGTAAAAGAGGTGCCCTTCCGCGACTACCTGGACATGCTGGAAAATGACGTGGAAAGCGATTTGCGGATTTTCCTGTTCAACCTTTTTAGGCTGGAGCCGCAGCTGCTGGAAGACTTTTGCTATACCCCCATAATGGAAGGCTACCTTAAAGATTACCCCTACATGTTTTTTGGCTGTGCGGGGAGCGATGTGCGCCTGCACTACGACATAGACCTCTCGAACGTATTCATAACCCAATTTGGCGGAACCAAACGCATCACCCTCTTTGACCAAAGCCAGACGAAATACCTCTACAAGCTCCCTTTTACGACCCATAGCGCGGCCGATATAGGCCGTGCGGACTACGAAAAGTATCCGGCGCTCCAGTACGCGGAAGGCTACCAAACGGACCTAAAACCGGGGGAGACGCTCTTTATGCCGGGCGGGATTTGGCACTATATCCAGTACCTGGACGGCAGCTTTTCCCTGAGCCTGCGCACCCTCAACCCTTCCCGGATGGGCAAGCTGCAAGGGGCGTATAATGTTTTGGTGATCCGGAAGCTGGATGAGTTTGTAAACAAGTATTACAAAAACCGCTGGAGCGATTTTAAACTTAAACGGGCTATCGAAAAAACCAACGAAATAATTGCGGAGCAGGAAAAAGAACGCCAGGGACAATAGTCTTTTGTTTGGGTAACTTTGCCGGCCTCTTTCTCCCCAAAACCCGCCTCACGCGCCTTCCATGACCCAAGATTTCGAGCGGAAAATCCGCATTTACGGCCACATGAGCATTGTGCTTACCTTTTTGGTAGCCTTGGTGGTTATGGGGCATACCTTTTTGATCCCCCTGGCCTTCTCTTTTTTGTTTGCTATCGTTTTTAACCCTTTTGTGCGGTTTTTGGAGCGGTTTCGTTTTCCCCGCGTTTTGGCCATCGTGGTGGTACTGCTCACCTTTTTAACCCTCCTCAGCGGGTTGATATGGCTTACAGCCCTCCAGCTGGGCCAGCTTATGCAAGACCTTCCCGGTATTCAACAACGGATCATAGACCTCTTTAACAGCACACTACGGAACCTGGAAAGCCGCCTGGGCGTAGAACTCCTTAAGACCAACGACTGGTGGCAAAATGCCCTGGAAAAGGCGGTCCCCGTGGTAACCAACTTTGTAAACACCACCTCTTCGGTGGCAACCTTTTTGGTGCAGGTGCCTATTTATGTGTTCCTTATCCTCCTTTACCGGGAAAAATTCACCCGGTTTTTATCGGCCATTTGGAAAGAAGATGGCCAGGCCCAGAGCCGCACCCATGAGATTAAGCAAGTGGTGCAGAGCTACGTGAGCGGTCTTTTCATCGTAATCCTGGTGCTGGCGGTACTTAATTCCGTAGGGCTTTTGATCCTGGGCATCAAGTACGCGATTTTCTTTGGCATCTTTTCCGCGGTACTTACCGTCATTCCCTATCTGGGCAACTTTATAGGCGGGCTCCTCCCCTTTCTGGTAGCGCTGGTAACCAAAGACTCGGCCTGGTATGCGGTGGGCGTGATCGCCATCTATGGGGTGGTGCAGTTCCTTGAAGGGAATTTCATCACGCCCAATATCATGGGCGCCCGGGTGAGCGTTAACCCCATGGCGGCCCTGGTGGCCTTGATCATCGGAGGGCAGCTACTGGGGGTAGCGGGCATTATCCTGGCCATCCCGGCGCTGGGCATCATCAAAACGCTGCTAGCTCATAGCAATACCCTCTGGCCCTGGGTACTGCTCATTGAAGATCGCAACCGCGAGCGAAAGTAAGGGGGCTTAAGCCCTTCTCCCATAAGCATCAGACCAGTATATTTGTAGCTATTCGAAAGCCCGATGCGACGGATAGCTGGAATTTATAATTACTGCAATCGCTGGTGTGAGCGCTGCCCACTCGGGCACCGCTGCGCGGTAAATTCCCGGCATTCGGGAGACGAGGAGTGGCTGGATAACCTTTCCAAAAAAATGGAAGACGCTGCCCAAAACGCCCCCGAAGAATCTCCCGACCCCAACCGGGAAGCACCCTTGGAAGAGCAAGCCCCCTCCGACGAAGAGTGGAAACAGATGATGGAAGGCAAGCCCCAGCGCCCGGGCCCCGACCGCAACTTGCAAAACCACCCCCTGATCAAAGAGTGCCTGAGGCTCATGGGGCCCTGGCAGCAGCTAATAGACCAGGTGGACGAGCACTGGACGCAGCATGTAAAAAAGGGCGAATGGAGCCCCTCCCTCCTGGAAAAGCCCGCCGCCATAGCCGTGGATAACGCACAAGAGGTGCTCCACTGGTATCAGCCCTTCTTTTACCCTAAAATAAGCCGCGCCCTCATGGGCCAGCAGGAAACCAGCGCCTCCCCGGAAGACTGGCAAAGCGACTGGAATGGCACGGCAAAAGTGGTACTCCTGGGCGTAAAACACTGCCAAAAAGCCGCCGAGGCCCTGCTGTTTCATTTACCACAACTGGAAGACCCAGGGCTTGCCTTCCTCGCTGCCTTGCAAGCCTGGGAGAAAAACCTCCAGCAACAGTTTCCTCACGCCCAGTGTTTTATTCGCCCCGGTTTCGACACCCTGGGCATAGAAGAGAATTACGGCTTGTAAACAGGAGCGGTGAATCAACTTAAAATAGGCAAAAGAGCTTCTGAAGAAAACGGACGCCCAAGGCGCGTCCCTTTCCTTTGGCCGGCAGGCCCCACTCCCGCCGTAATACCCCTTCTATAAAGCGTGGCAAAATTTTTGATAGGGCGCGGTCTTTTTCGTAATTTTCCCCCGCTTAAAAAAACACTCCTCCCCGCATGCTCAAGCAGCAGCTCAACCAAAAGCTCCTTCAGAAGCTCTCCCCCCAGCAAATCCAGCTCATGAAGCTGATCCAGCTTCCTACCCAGGCCCTGGAGCAAAAAATTAAAGAAGAACTGGAATCCAATCCAGCCCTGGAAGAAGGGAGCGAGGAAACCGAAGCGCAAGAAGACGACTGGGAACAGCAAGAAAGCACCGAAACAGAAGACAGCGAAACGATAGAGGCGGAAGACATCGACGTGGACGAATACCTCAGCGATGATGAAACACCTGACTACCGCCTCAAAGCCAACAACCACGCCAAGGATGATGAAGAAACCAAAGTGCCCATTACCGGGGGAACTACCTTTACCGAACTGCTCATGGAGCAGATCAGGACCAGCCGCCTGAGTAAGGAAGACCGCCAAATAGCCGAATTTATCATTGGCAATATAGACGACGATGGCTACATCCGCCGGGACCTCCCCGCGGTAGTAGATGACCTGGCATTTACCCAAAACATTATGACCACCGAGGAGCAGCTGGAAAAGGTGCTCCACAGGGTACAGCAACTGGACCCACCCGGGGTGGGCGCCCGAAACCTCAGAGAATGTCTTCTGCTCCAGCTAGAACGCCACAGCGATACCGAAACCAACCGGCTGGCCTACCGCATTATCGAGCGTTACTTTGACGACTTCACCAAGAAGCATTACCAAAAACTCATGGACCGCCTCGATATAGACCGGGACCAGCTTCGGGACGCCATAGAGGAAATAACCCACCTCAACCCCAAGCCCGGTAATTCCAGCAACTCCACTTCCCGTTCCATCCAGGAAATTATCCCCGACTTTACCATCACCGTAGAAGATGGCGAGCTCAACCTAAACCTCAATTCCCGCAATGCCCCCACCCTTAACGTAAGCCGGGAATACCAAGAAATGCTCGAAGCCTACAAGAAAAGCCAAAAGAAAGACGCCTCCCAGAAAGAGGCGGTCATGTTTGTCAAGCAAAAACTAGATGGCGCCAAATGGTTTATAGAAGCCATAAATCAGCGCCAGCAAACGCTGGAGCTTACCATGAGTGCCATCATGAATTATCAAAAGGACTACTTCCTCACCGGCGATGAACGCAAGCTCCGCCCCATGATCCTCAAGGATATTGCCGATGAGATCCAGATGGACATCTCTACGGTGTCCCGCGTAGCCAGCAATAAGTACGTGGCCACCCCTTACGGCACCTTCCTCATCAAGGAATTCTTTAGCGAGAGTATGACCAATGAAGCGGGCGAAGAAGTAAGCACCCGCGAGATCAAAAATATCCTGGCCGAGGCCGTTGAAAAGGAAGACAAACGCAAGCCCCATACGGACGATAAGCTGGCCCAGTTTCTTAAAGATCAGGGCTACCCCATAGCCCGCCGGACCGTGGCCAAATACCGGGAGCAACTGGACATCCCGGTGGCCCGCCTTCGCAAAGAACTCTAAACCATGAACCGCCGCCTGGCCCACCTGCTCAGTTACCTTTTCCACCCCGCCATCTACCCCATTCTGGGTACCTTCATCCTGCTGCGGGTACAGCCCATGCAGTTCCCCTCCCGGATGATCATCCTGGCCGTGCTCCTGGTTTTTTGCGGCACCTATTTGGTCCCCGTCCTGGCCAGCGTTCTACTTTACCGCCTGGGCCTCATGGAAAGCCTACAGATGAATAAAGCCCGGGACCGCCGCCTGCCCTACATCTTCAGCGCGGTTAGTTTTTACTTTACCGCCCTTTTGCTGCAGCAGGTAGACCTGCTCCACCAGGCTTACCTCTTTCTTCTGGGCAGCACCCTGGTTATCATCCTGCACCTCCTCCTGCTGAGCCGCACCAAACCCAGCGCCCACCTGGCAGGCATCGGTGGTTTTTTGGGCCTGCTGCTCGCCCTCAGTTTCCAGGTAGGCGTAAATTTAATCCCCTACATTCTGGCCACGCTCCTTACGAGCGGTTTAGTGGCC
This sequence comes from uncultured Bacteroidota bacterium, assembly GCA_913056475.1. Lineage (GTDB taxonomy): Bacteria > Bacteroidota > Bacteroidia > Flavobacteriales > Schleiferiaceae > CAJXMS01. Next base: position 1,012 of record CAJXMS010000046.1, on the reverse strand, counting down.
AGCGCACGGTTGCGCCTGGAAGCCCATACCACCGGTGAATTGTGGACCGGCTTCCTCACCGGCTTGTTCATCGTAGGCGGGCTATTATTCCTATAGCGGCGCTTTTTAGGCCTGGCGGCCAAAGGAGCGAGCGGCCACAAACCAGCACATCCCCTTTAAGTCACATTAAGCCACCGAGCGGCGTATCTGCACGAGAACGTTTATAGCGCTGGGATCGGCTTATTCCGGAAAGCTTACACAGCTCCCCAAATGGCGTCTTGCCCTTGAGGCGCTGTGATTGAAGGGTGGGCACAAAGCTGTTTGGGCCATAAGGAAATAGGCCCCCTTTACAGATTTACACTCATACCCAGCGCCATCACCCGCCAGGTATCCATAGGGGCTGCTAGGGCCGTGATATGATCGCCCAGTAATCCGCCCTCGAAGAGCCCGGTCAGATCGTATTGAGCGTAGAGGCTTACCGGGCCGTAGCCCACGCGCAGATAGGCATCGCTGCGCCAATCAGCCAGTTCATCCAGGCGGTAGGTCCGCCGTTTCAGTTGATCATCCACCAGCAGGTGATAAGCCTGCGTATGCCAGGCGAGGCGCGCGCCCAGGTAGAGCCGCCAAAAGCGCCCTTCTGTGTTAGGGTCAGTACGAAAGCGTACCTCCACCGGTAAGTAGAGGTAATGAGCCGATAGTTTCATCCGGTTGTAGGCGGTATCCGCCACGGTAAAGTAACGCTCTTCGCCACCCGGATTGGACTGCACCATCATGTCGTTATGAAAATTTTGCCAGCTGTAGCCCAGCCCCGATGCCAGGCCAAAGCGCTCCTCGTATAAAAATTCATGCACCAAAGAGAAGTTGTGCCCATTGCTCCACCAGGCCTGTTCCAGCCTATCCGCTCCCTGAAGATACACCGCGTAAGCATCATAAAAAGCTACGTCGCGGCTGGGCGCTTTGATTTTCGCCTGGAGCGCAGCGAAGCCGCCCAGCCAAAAAAGGGCCAGCAGGGATGGAATTTTAAAGCAGGTTG
>CAJXMS010000045.1 GCA_913056475.1 uncultured Bacteroidota bacterium | reverse complement strand
GCTTACGCCGCCTATTTCCGGAGCACCATCTATGCGGGTACTGGCGGCTTCCGCATTGCGGGCTTCGAAGAGCACCGCTTCGTTTTGGCGGCTTAGGTGTACTTCCATTTCTATTTTTAATTGGGGGGAAGCAACAGTTCAAAGGGGCTCAGGGTTTAGGCTGGCATCATGCCTGACTAAGGGAAGTTAGCTAGAGGGGCATGCTGCTCAAGGGTATTTCGTAAAAAAAACGGCGGGCGCTTTCCTGCGCTCCCGGTGAAGCGCGATATAAGCCGTAAGCGCAACATAAGACCTCCCGGAGAGGGGAAGTCGTGGAAAAAGACGGGGAATAACCGGCCGCAGGGCTGAGAAGTGCTAAGCGATAGCCATACACCTTTTAAAAACTACTTTTCATCTAAACATCTAATTTACAATATACTTTATCGAATTATTTTTCGGGTAAAAGACAGCTTTAAGTGCTTTGTCGTGTAATTCAAAAAACAAACACTATGAAAGTTTACAGCAAATTAGCCCTGGCAAGCGGCCTTCTCCTTATGCACGCCTCCTGCCAAAAAGAAACCGCTACCAATTCCAGCGCTCTTCCCGGAAGCGAGGTAGAAAGCTTTGATCAAATGGAAGTGAGTAACCAGTTCGACTGGACGTCCGGTGTAAAACAAATATCCCGCGTCACGGTAGAGCCCGTCTTCTGGATGGATCTAGAGGGGAAAGAGCTCCAAATCATTAATAAAAAAGGAAATACCGTGGCTACGAGCCGCATAGAGAATGGCACGGCCACTTTTTTCCATCATTATTCGGAGGTAGGGGCAGATTACCGCTATTTCTTACCAGCTTCTCAAGAAAAGTGGCCATTAAAAGGAGGCAACCAAACGCTAGCCATGCAAAACCCCTACCAACGCAACGCTCCCCGCAGTGGTAAAAACGCCGGGGTCAAGGGAAAAGCAAATGGCGTAAGCCAAAGCCCCAATTTGCTATCAGACCCGGGCTTTGAGCAGCACGACCTGACGGTAGGCGATATGATGGGAAGTAGCCCTACTCCTCAACACGATACGTGGTACGTCATGGGCGACAATTATCGCCGAGTTAAATCTGGCGGCGACTATCAGGTAGAATACTATGATCAAGGCAATTCAAATTCTTCCGAAGAAGATGATCCCAATCGCTTCCCCGGTGTGGTGGTAACGCAAACCGTAAGCATTCCGGAAGAAGGAAACTACTTAGCTTCTGCCGTAGTCAAAGGAGATGTGGATCTCCATGTGGCTACGATGAGTGCAAAAGATAGATTTGATAAATATGAATTCAGCTCTAATAACTCGGGACAAAAAACCCTCCAAGTTTCCATCAATGCCGAGGAAGGAGCCAAATACATCAATGTAGTTTTGTTACTGGACGATTATACCAACGAGACCTGGATAGATGACGTAGAACTTCGTAAAACTGCTGACCCCAAGGACAGCGATAATGATGGAGTAAACGACATTAACGATGACTTCCCCAATGATCCTACGGCGGTAAGGGCGGAAACGTATCCCTATGATGGCCTGCAAACGGTGGCCTTTGAGGATCTATGGCCCAACCGAGGCGATTATGACTTCAATGACCTGGTCATATCCTCCCAGCTTACCATGGCTAAAAATGACAATTATCGCGTAACACGAATCAAAGGAAAGGTAGCCGTGGAAGCCATGGGAGCCGGCAAAGAAAACGGCCTTGCCCTTAACCTGAGCACTCGTGGTGGCCTGGAGGTAGCGAAAAACAGTTCCCGCAGCTTCATCCAATCAGTGAGCGGAGATGCTAAAATAGACCCTCATAACGGGAACGGTATAGTCCTCTATGATCGCCCCTCTGATGTAATGGACCCCGTATACTGGAATACCAAAGGAAGCTATCATACGCCAGATACGCTCGAATTTACGATTACCCTCAAGCCGGAGTCCAATATCTACTTTATGATGCCCGAATACTTCATCTTTAACGCAAACAATCGGAACGCGGAAACCCACCTGCCGGGCTACCAGCCGGTAGCTCCCCAAAACCTAAACCTGAAAGGCACGGCGGATGAAAACGGCGATTATCGCACCGTAAATGGGCTTCCCTGGGGTATGGAACTGGTCCTCCCCCCGAACACCAAGTTCCAGTTTCCCCGCGAAAGGGTGGATATCACCGATGCCTATGATGATTTTAGCTCCTGGGCCATCGGTATGGGACGTGAGAACTGGGACTGGTACCAAAATGCCAACGCCGGAAAAGTAGTTATCCCACCTAATAACCAGCAAGATAGAAGGTAGATAAGGGCTTCCAGCTTTAAAAAAACTGCCTTATTTAGATTTCTAGAAAAGCCTTTCTCCCCTACGGAGAAAGGCTTTTTATTTAGGCCCCCTTTAACCGCTCTCCCCGTTACTTTGTCCTAAAAATCAGGCGATAAATGCTTATTTACCCCCCTGATGTATCCTCAGATCATGCGTACCTCCCTTCTTTTCGCAGCCCTGCCCCGGCTGCTTTCCGGCTGCCTCCCCGGCGTGAAAGGGAATGGCCGGGCCCGCAGAGATTTCCTGACGGCACAACTTTTGGGTCTCGGCGGACTGACCTGCAAAGGACATCGCTAAAAGCGACCAAAACCTGGCGAGTAGCCCTTAAATTCGCTCCCCCGGAGCCCTTAAATGCACGAAGAGCTACTACCTCGGCCCCAAATCCCAGACCACTAGCGGCTTTAGTTTACAATAACCCATGAAGTTTCCTCCTACTTCCCCGCCTTCCGGGGCCCTTTCCGCGCTGGCCCAGCACGTAGCCCAGCAAGGTTACGGCCTGAGTGCCACTTTTTTTCCCCCAGAGCTGGCGCTTGCCTTGTCCCGGGAGGCCGCTGCTTTCTTTGCTCACGAAGCGCTTCGCCCCGCCCAAATCGGCAAGGGCCCCACCCAGAAGCAGCGGGAAGATATCCGGGGCGATCGCATCGCCTGGCTCGATGGCCGGCAGCTGAGCGGCCCCCTCCTCTCTTACTGGCAGCACATCGACACTTTAAGAGCTTATTTTGCCCAATATTTCCGCCTTGCCGTCCCTTGGGTTGAAACCCACCTGGCCGCCTACCCTCCGGGCAGCTTTTACCGGCGCCATCTGGACCAGTTTCGAGCCACTACCAACCGGGCATTTACTTTCCTGCTTTACCTCAACGAAGGCTGGCAGCCCGCCCACGGCGGAAGCCTACGTCTCTACTTGCCGGAAGGACCGCAAGACGTGGCCCCCCGCCTGGGCCAGTTCGTCTGTTTCCGGAGCGATCTCATCGAGCACGAAGTGCTGCCTACCCAAGTACCGCGCCTCAGCCTGAGCGGCTGGCTCCGACGCGACGAAGTACCCCTTGACTTACAGACCTTCACCCCCTAGCGCCTGGCCGGTTTTAGCTACGGGTAGAGAAGGGGGCCTGCCGGCCAAATGTGATGCCGTTTCTTTCAGCGCACTTACCTTTAAGCCAATTTTAACCTTGGACGCAGCGTCAAAAGCCCCATCTTTGTTCGTAAAGTCAAACCATAATGTTATTCTTTATGCTCCTAAGTAAAAAAAACCTTTTCGCCTCCGCTGCCCTATCCTTTGCCCTTCTATTAGGCGGTTGCTCCCCTAATGCCACCTCCGTGGTGGATTCGGGTACCTACACCGGTAAAGTGGTAGAAGTAGAACCCGAAAAAACAGAGATCTACGTCCAGACCCAGGAGGGTAAGCTGGAGCTTTACTTCACGGATGAAACCCAGCTAACGCGAAACGGCAAGCCCGTCGATTTCAGTGAGCTAAGCAAGGGAGACAGCGTAAAAGTGAAAGTAGAAAAAGTGGGAAAGCGTCTAGATCCTATCGCCGTCAAAATCAAACCCTAAGACCATGGAGAGCCTACCCGCGTTTTTTCGCGCGGAGACCTACCACCCGCTCACGGTCCATTTTCCCATTGTATTGCTTTTGCTGGCTACCGTGCTCCAGCTGCTCCAGCCCTGGATTAAAGCCCAAAAGCTGTGGCTCAAGCTCTCCGCAGGAATTCTCTGGGCCGGCACCGCGGCGGCCTGGCTGGCCATCTACACCGGCGATCAAGCTGATGGACTGGTTTCCCGCACGCTGTGCGACCCCACCATCTTAAAGGCCCACGAAAACGCCGCTTACGTCACCGGTTACTTATCCCTGGCGGGCAGCTTACTTCTGGGGCTCCGCCTTTGGAATCGCTGGCCGGCGCTCCATCGTTGGGCTTACGCCCTCACCGTGGCCCTCCTGCTTACGGGTAGTGGCTATCTTACCTACGTAGGTCATCAGGGCGCTAAGTTGGTATACCAGCAAGCCGCCGGGGTGTACGTACCTGCAAAAGATTGTAAGGAATGGGAGTAGCGAAGACTTAAGGTCGGTAACAAAAAAAGCCCCTCTCGGAGGGGCTTTTTTTTTAGGGTGACCTTGGAAGGAGTCGAACCCTCAACCTTCTGATCCGTAGTCAGACGCTCTATCCAGTTGAGCTACAAGGCCGAAAAGATGTTACTTTCCTTAGCGGGGCGCAAATATAAGGCAAATCTGTTTGCGAGCAAGGTGCCGGCGCTTTTTTCTATGTGGCTGGAAGGGGCCTTTCAAGCGGAAGCGATGGGGGCTGGTGGGTGGGGAACGCTAATGGATTTCGGCGCTAAGGCCTCTTTCCAGTAAAGCGCTGCACTGCGGCTCCAGCTCTTCGTAGCTGCCGCTTTTTACCGAGCACTTTCCCTTGTAGTGGACGATTACACTGCACTGCTCGGCCTGTTCAGGGGTGTGTTCGCATACCTCCATCAAGCATTGGATCACCCAGTCAAAGGTGTTCACGTCATCATTGTAAAGCACTATGCTGCGCTTATCGGCCAGGTCTTGACTTACCTCCGGTTTTTCGAGGGTATCGGGATCTGCTGCGGTGGGGTTCCAATACATCATATTCCTACTTTGCATACCGGCGCAAAAATACGGATTCTGTCGGGGGGTAAGGAGCCCCAGGGACGAGAATGGATCCGGCGGGATGAGTCACATTTGGCCGGTGAGGCCAAAAACAGGCTATGCGGAGCGACGGTAGGCGTAGATACCTTTACTGGAGAAGATCAGGAGGGTACCGCTGGAGGAGTGGTACCGCATGCTTCGTATGAAGCCCAGGTCTTTCAGGACCTGGTGTACATGTCCGGTAGCAGGGTCTTGGAATTGGATAATCTGGCCGGGAGGCTGGCCGCTGGGGCTGGTCGTTCTACTTACCAGATAGCCATCTATGGAAAGGCTTTGATCAGAGGGTAAGCTATTAATCGAGATGAGGCCCCCCCATAGATAAGCGCCCGTATGCCGTTGGTACACATCCAGCTGGTCCTGATAAAGGAGGAGGTAGTCTCCAGCCTGCGTCACGTAAGGCAATTGATCTGGCAGGCGCTGCCCTTCCCATAAAAGCTCGCGACCGGGCATGCGAAGGGCCCGGAGCCGCCGGGTATCGCGGTCTCCGAAGTAGGCGGTGTTTTTGGCAAAACTACCGGGATACCAGGAGCCCCTACTCCGTAGGGTGTCTATGCCCTGAAAGGTTTCGGCGTGGAGCCAAATGGCTTTATTGGAGCGATAGGCTACGGTGTAGGGCTCGCCATTGGGGCCCGTCCAAACGGGGGTAAAGGACCAATCGGGCTCCCCAATTCGTTCACCGGGCAAGGTGATGTGATGGGTATCCAACTTTTGACCAGAAGCCAGATCGTAACGCACAAAAACATAATCGTTCTTGTCTTCGAAATGATAAACCTTATTCACATCTATCATCTCCTCATTGTCCTTAAAAATAGTGGCTATGTGGGTGGTATGACGCGGAATGGGGTCACCGGGCAGGGAAACACTTGGGCGCTGATACGTGCCAATTTGCTGCATGACCTGCGTCTGAACGTTGAAGCGTTTGAGCTTTCTGTCTTGATCGCTGAAATAATAATCCGGTCCGTTTCCGCCCAGGAAAAAATGCCGGAGATCGAAAATATCTTCCCTCTTGCTGGTAATCTTACCGGAATCCAGGGAAAGGGTAAGCAGACGCTGGGGGGGGCTTCTTCTAAGCGCATTGGTCATGAGCAAGAGCTCATTATTTGCGGTAATTAGGCGCTGGTTAAAGTCTTTGTCGCGCAGTTTTTCGCCAAAATAGTTCCACCATACTCGTTGAAAAGGCGGCGGTGATGCCGGTTTGGAAGGAGGCCTGCCTACGGGTTCAGGTTGGCACTGGGAAAAGGCGAGCAGAACTACCAACAAGCCCAGTATTCGGGCATGCCGGGGCCGTCTATAGCCCTTAAACATGAGCAGTAGCAGATTCATAGAAAGCAGGTTTGGATTAGAAACTCCCCGCTAATCTATAAAATTTTTAACATTGGAAGTAGGAAAAAGGAATACTTGCCCGGGCTTAAGCTCTTAGCGCAGCATTTCTTTTTCGATGGCCTCCTCGTAAAGCTGGGTGTAGTGTTCTACGTGGCCCCAGTCGCGGTCATCCAAGCGGATGCTGCCCTTGGTGACGTGCCCGAGAAGGTCAAATTCTACCCCATTGAGCATCATCAGGTCTACAAAGTCTGTTTCCCGGTCTTGGGCCACCGATACCACTACCCGACTTTGGCTTTCGCCGAAGAGATAGGCATCGGCGCGGATGGCCGAGTCGGTAGTGACATCAAAGCCGAGCCGGCCGCTCATGGCACTCTCCATGAGCGCCACCCAGAGCCCTCCTTCAGACACGTCGTGGGCACTCTGGAGTAGGCCTTTACGGATAAGCATTTTGAGCTGCTCCTGCAGGGCGTACTCCTCCTCGAGGCTAAAGAAAGGAGCGGGGGAAGCCTCTACGCCGTGTTCCTGCACCAGGTACTGGGAAGAATTGATGTCGTTGCGGTTTTCGCCCAGCAGGTAAATAAGGTCGCCCTTTTGCTGAAAAGCCAGGGGGGTATGATGCTTTTTGTCCTCCACCACGCCGATCATGCCTATGGCCGGCGTGGGAAATACCGGTTCGGTGTGCTCCTCTCGCACGGTGTGGTTATAAAAACTAACGTTCCCGCCGGTAACGGGGGTTTGGAATTTTTCGCAAGCGGCGCCCATGCCTTTGATGGCGTTTACAAACTGCCAGTACACCTCGGGCTGGTAGGGATTGCCAAAGTTGAGGCAATTGGTAATGGCGGAAGGCTGCCCCCCGGATACGACGATGTTGCGCGCCGCTTCGGCCACCGCTATCATGGTGCCCTGGTAGGGGTCGGCGTGCACGTAGCGAGCATTACAATCTACGGTCATGGCCAGGGCCCGCTGGGTGTCTTTGAGATTCACCACCGCGGCGTCGGAAGGAAGGTTGGTGTTCATATTGATGGTACCCACCATGCTGTCATACTGCTGGTACACGTAGCGCTTGCTGGCTATGTTGGGGTGCTGAAGCAGGCGCTCCCCCACCGCTTTAAGGTCCTGGGGCACGGTAGTGCTGTTGATGTCAAATTTTTGGTAGGCCTTAAAATAGGCCGGTTCGCGGTACTCGCGGTAATATACCGGCGCACCTCCGCCCAGCACGAGGGGATCGGCCGGCGTTTGGGCCACCACTTCCCCTTGCCAGTAATAAGTAAGCTGATCGCGGTCCACTACGGCGCCAATTTCGGCACAGGGGAGGTCCCATTTTTCAAAGATGCGGCGCACCTCCTCTTCGCGCCCCTTTTTGACCACCGCCAGCATACGTTCCTGGCTTTCGGAGAGAAGGATTTCCCAGGGCTGCATATCGTCCTGCCGGGTGGGTACCCGGTCCAGGTGAATATCCATACCTACCCCGCCGGCGGCGCTCATCTCGGCGGTAGAGCAGGTAATGCCGGCCGCCCCCATATCCTGCATGCCTACGATGGCACCGGTTTTGGCCAACTCCAGGGTAGCTTCCAGCAGGAGTTTTTCCTGAAAGGGGTCGCCCACCTGCACGGAGGGAATATCTTCCACGGAAGCATCCGTAAGGTCTTTGGAGGCAAAGGCCGCTCCGGCGATACCATCCTTACCGGTAAAGGAGCCGATGATAAACACGGGATTGCCGGGTCCTTCCGCCTTAGCGCTGATCACGGGATCTTCCCCGGTGCGCATAATGCCGGCGGAAAAGGCATTCACCAGCGGGTTTTGGTGGTAACTCTTATCAAAGTATACTTCGCCCCCTACGGTGGGTACGCCAAAGGAATTGCCATAATTCCCGATGCCGCGCACCACGCCGTTGAGCAGCCACTTGGTGCGGTCTTCGCTGAGCTCCCCAAAGCGGAGAGAATTAAGTTGAGCAATGGGCCGGGCGCCCATGGTAAAGATATCGCGGTTAATACCCCCTACCCCGGTAGCCGCGCCCTGATAGGGCTCTAGCGCCGAGGGGTGGTTGTGCGATTCTATTTTAAATGCACAAGCCAGGCCTTCCCCCAGATCTACCAGCCCGGCATTTTCTTCCCCGGCCTTCACCAGCATATGTGGCCCATCTTTGGGGAGCGTTTTCAACCACACGATGCTATTTTTATAGCTACAGTGCTCACTCCACATAACGGAGTAAACACTGAGTTCGTTAAAATTGGGTTCGCGGCCCAGTATTTCGCAAATTTTCTGGAATTCCCCTTCTAAGAGGCCTAATTCACCGGCTGTTTCTTCGGTTACGGGTTGTAGGGTGGCGTCGCTCATAGCGGAGAGGGTTTGATAGGAGATAGCTTTAAGCCGCAAAGGTAGGGCGTAAAGGAGCTACATAAGTAATCCGGACGGGAATCTATACCGCAATGGGGGCTTTTATAGCCGGATGGGGATGGTAGTCCTGAAGGGCTATATCATCGATGCCAAAGGCAAAGAGGTCCCTCACTTCGGGATTGAGCCTGAGCCTGGGCAGCGCCCGGGGGGCGCGGTCCAATTGCTCCTTGGCCTGGTTCAGGTGGTTTACATAAAGATGCGCATCGCCCATCGTGTGTACAAAATCGCCCACTTCCAGCTCACAAGCCTGGGCCAGCAGGTGCGTCAGCAAGGCGTAGGAGGCAATGTTAAAAGGCACGCCCAGGAAGACATCCGCGCTGCGTTGGTATAGCTGGCAGCTGAGGCGCCCCTCCGCCACGTAAAATTGAAACAAGGTATGACAGGGCGGCAAACCACTTTCGGCCATTTTCGGGATTTCGGGCGGGTTCCAGGCGCTTACAACGTGCCGGCGGCTATCGGGATTTCGCCGGAGGTCCTCTACCAGCTTGGCCAGTTGATCCACCCCCTCAAAATTGCGCCATTGCTTACCGTACACCGGCCCCAGCTCTCCCCACTTTGCGGCAAAGGCCGGGTCATTGATTATTCGTTCCTTAAAAGTCTTTAAGGCCGCTTTCCAACCTTCGCTGTACTTGGGGTATTTTCCCGCGAGGCCCTCTGCTTCCAGGTAATGTTGATAAGGCCATTCATTCCAGATATTTACGCCGTTCTGCACCAGGTAGCGGATATTGGTATCACCGCTGATAAACCAAAGCAGCTCGTGCACAATGGCCCGAAAAGGGACTTTTTTGGTCGTGAGCAGCGGAAAGCCTTCCGTCAGGGGAAAGCGCATTTGATAGCCAAATACCGAATAAGTTCCCACCCCGGTACGGTCTTCCTTGCGCGTACCCTCTTTGATAATGTGCTGCAGTAATTTATGATATTGATCCATGGCGTTGGGCTTATGCGGCCTGCCGGCCAAAAGTAAAACTTTCCGGCGGCAGCCCGGCGGTTTTTTTAGACCTTGTCTCTCCCCGGGCGCAGTTGCAGGGGCGGCGCAGGGGCTGCGTGCAGCCGCTGGTGGAGCGTGGGAAATAAGACCGGTACCCGCCGCACTCCCCAGTGCAGGCCCTCGGGGATTAAACCCACAGACCTTCACCTCTCTTTTCGACCCTGGGGAAGGGTTTTGGGCTTCCTTTGAAATCGACTCCCTGCCTCGCCCCTAGCACGCTTCTAAACCAGACCATAAGAACAAAGGCTTCGTACTAAAAACCCTTGTTTGAGAAAAAAAAAATGAGCTTATAAGCGCCTCAGGGGAACCGCGGCTCACCAGCCCCATCCCCAAAAAAACGCCCCCCCGCAGGAATGCCGGGGGGCGTTCAGAAGCTTTAATTTCCAAGGGACGGCTCTAAGAACGGATGTGCCCTTCCCCGTGCACGTAGTATTTATTGGTCACCAACTGCGGCAAGCCCAAAGGACCGCGGTGGTGCAGCTTATCGGTGCTGATGGCGAGCTCGGCGCCCACGCCCATCTGGCCACCATCGGTAAAGCGGGTGGAGGCATTGTGGTACACCGCGGCGCTATCAACCTGCTCCATAAAACGGGCTGCCCTGTCCTTATCCTGGGTCAGTATGGTAGCGCTGTGGTGGCCACTGTAGTGGTTGATGCGCTTAATGGCATCCCCTTCATCATCAGTTAAGGCGATAAGGGCTTTTAGGGCGAGAAACTCCTCGTACCAGGCCTCCTCGGTAGGGATAGCATCCGCAGCGGGGATCACCTTGCGGACTTGTTCATCGGCCAGCAGTTCTACCTCCTTAGCTTTAAGGGCTTCGGCCAGCTTTTGGATAAAGGCATCCCGCTCGGGCATCTTTGCATCTACCAGGATTTTATCCAGGGCATTACAGCCGGATATCTTATCCGTCTTGGCATTTACGATCACCTTGATGGCCAGGTCCACGTCGGCATCCGGGGCCACGTAAGCGAAGTTATTACCCCTTCCACTCACCAATACGGCGCAGCGGGCGTGTTCTTTAACGAAATCAATGAGGCGTTCGCCACCACGAGGCACGATAAGGTCCAGCGGCTGGTCGGGATTGCGCAGGAATTCTTGCGTTTCCTGGCGGTCTTTTTGCATGTACTGAATCCAGTCGGTATCCAGGTCATGGTCCCGCAGGGCTTGGTGCCAGAGCTCTACCAGGATGAGGTTGCTATTGAGGGCCTCTTTCCCCCCTTTAAGGAGGATTTTGTTATTGGCTTTAAAAGCGAGCACGGCGGCCTCGATGGTCACGTCGGGACGCGACTCATAGATGATCATGATGGTACCGAAGGGCGCCGTTTTATTGGTCACGTGCAGGCCGGAGCTCAGGGTGTTATCGTAGAGCACCTTCCCGATGGGGTCTTCCTGGGCGCGTACCTCCCGTACCGCCCGGGCCATGTCATCTACTTTGGCACTATCTACTACCAGGCGGTCGTAGAGGGCTTGATCGTCACGGTTGAAGGCATCGAGATCTTTCTTATTGGCAGCGATCACTTCATCGCGGCGTTGCTGGAGCAATTCTACCATGCGGTCCAGCACTTTATTTTTAATGTCTGTGGAGAGGAGTTGCATACTATGATTTTTAGTTTTTCAAAATAATCTTCTAAGAAAACAGCATTTTGCCGCTTCCATCGTTTCGAACAGGGGCCCTAGCGCCAGAACACCGGCGGGGCCTGTGGGCTTAGGTAAGCTCGTCCGAGGTTACTCGGGTTCCCACTTCCTTACCGGCTACGAGATCAAGGATCACATCATCGCGCATGCCATTGGCAATGAAAGTGGGGATATTTTTGGAAGCAGTGGCCTTGGCTACACTAAGCTTGGAGTGCATGCCGCCGCGGCCTTCCGCTTCGCCTTTGTCGGATTTTTGGATAAACTTTTCTACGTCTTGCTCGGTAGTGACGTTACTAATGAGACGGCTATCTTCATCCTCGGGGTGCCCGGTAAAAAGGCCATCGGTATCGGTAAGTAGGATGAGCATATCTACTTCAATGAGTTCGGCTACCAGACTGGCCAGTTCGTCGTTATCGGAAAACATGCTCATGGAGAGGGAAACGGCGTCGTCTTCATTCGCGATGGGCACCACCCCTTGCGAAAGCAATCCATTGTAGCAATTGATCATGTTTTCGCGATGCTTACCGGGGCTAAAGTCCCTTTTGGTAGCAAGGACCTGTCCGCAACGCATGCCGTATTCGTGAAAGATGCTGTAATAATGCCGCATCATGCGGGGCTGCCCCACGGCAGAGTA
>CAJXMS010000044.1 GCA_913056475.1 uncultured Bacteroidota bacterium | reverse complement strand
CAGGGTGGAATTTTTAGCGGAGCCACGGAAGAGTACATTGGCGTTATTGAAGCTAGGCCAGGAATTGCCAAAGCCGCTCACGGCAAGGTTCTTTACGGTAACATTGGCCTCTTCGATGGATAAGCCGTAGTTAATGGAGGCCCCATCTACTATGGCAATTTCCGGCCCATCAACGGTGGGCAAGGCGAGGTTATCTACCCCTACGGTGCCGCCCGTACCAAATACCGTAGTATTGGTATTACCGGTAAAAGCTGTTTGCGAGGCACCATCAACGAGCAGGTCTTTATTTTTTATACCGGGAAGTCCCGAGCTGCTCACTGTTATGGTAAATACCCCCGTGGAAGCATTGTAGCCCGCATCGCTGGTGGGGATGTTGAATTTAAGGGTATCGATGCTGCTTGTATTATTAGCGCTATCGATAGCCCACCGGAGAGAGCCCGGTCCGCTGTCGTTCGTGTTGGTTACCGTCACACTCTGGCCTAAAAGGCTAAGCGTGAAGCTAATAACCATCATGATGGTAAGACGTGTTTTCATGGCATTTTGATTTTAGGGTATAAAAATCGGGGGTTATGAACAGGTGTTAATGAATTTTAGACGAAACGGCCTATTCCTTCGATAACTGGATAAGTCTGTCGATAACCTGCAGAAAACGCTGGTAAATAAACTAATTTTTTCGCAATATTTGCCACCAAATCATATTCATAATAAAAGTTCTAAAAGACTCTACTTTACATTTGAACCCATAAGCTTGAACTCCCCTATGGCCCCGATAAAATGCATAATAGTAGATGATGACCCCGTGCAGCGTGAGTCCATTCGCAGCTGTGTGGATCAGGTAAGCGACCTGCAGCTCGTGGGCAGTTACTCCAATGCCATTGAAGCCCGCCTATTCCTCCAGAAAAGAGACGTAGACCTCATTTTCCTGGATGTAGAAATGCCCGAAATGAGTGGACTAGAGTTTTTGGAAAACTTCAAAGACGTGCCCCAAGTCATCATGATCACCTCCAATAAGGACTACGCCTTCAAGGCCTTTGAGTATGACGTTACCGATTACCTCTCTAAGCCCGTAGATATGGACCGCTTCTCCTCGGCGGTGCAGCGGGTACGCTACTACGAGGAAAACCTGAAGCGCCAGAAAAAAGAAGATCATATTTTCGTCAAGTCAGACGGTATCCTAGTCAAAATCAAGACCAACGACATCTACTACGTAGAAGCCATGGGCGACTATATCAAAGTACATACCCCGGAGAAAAGACACGTGGTGCACAGCACCATGAAAGCCTTTGTAGCCAAGCTTCCCGAAGACTTTGTGCGCACCCACAAGTCTTACATCGTGAATCTACACCACATCGATAAAGTGGAAGAAAATACCGTGTACCTCAAAGAGGAAGAGCTGCCCGTAAGCCGTAATAACCGCCGGCCCCTTATCGAAAAAGTGAAGGAATACCGAGCCCGTTAAACCTGGTACAGCAGGACCGTAAAAGTGCTACCCACACCAGGCTCGCTCTCCACCATAATTTTACCGCCCAGCAGTTCCACCTGGCTTTTGGTCATAAATAATCCCATACCGGACGGCTCCTCCCCATGGGCCCCCGGCCGGTGCCATTTGAAAAGCTGGCGCCCTTCCTCCGCCATATTGATGCCCCGGCCCGTATCCTGAAATTCCAATAATACCTGCCCATCCCTTTGGTAGCTGCGCACCCTAAGCCGCGCCGGCTGGTCCTTTTGCCGGTACTTTAAGGCATTGCTCGATAGGTTTAAAAAAATGGATTCTAGATATATGCGAGGATAGCGCACCACCGGACAGTCCGAAAAATCCGCCTCCAGCTGCCCCTGTGAACTAATAATAAGGCCTTGCAATTGGCTCTTGGTCTGCTCCCATACCTCCGTAAGGGCTATCTCCTCGGTTTGCTCCTGCGCCTCGGCGTGCTGTTTGAGCATTTCACTGAGCTGTTTTACCATGGTAAGCATCTCGTCCACCCCTTCGTCTATCTTCGCGGTAAGCTCCTGCCGTTCTTCTTCTTTCACCCGTTCCATCATCTGCGTGAGCATTTTAATCCCCTGCAGCGGTGCCCGCAGGTTATGGGAAGTCATCCGGCCCAGGTTTTCCAGATGTAGGTTTTGGTTTTGCAGCTTTTCCCCGCTTATTTCTTGCTGGCGTTTTTGTTGCTTTTCCTGCTCGCTACGCTTCGCAAGCTCGCTTTTGAAGTAGTAGGCTGCCGCCAAATGAGCCACCCCCAGCATCAACAGAAGCCCCCCCTCCTCGGCCGTCCCGGTATAAACCGGGTACAGCAAAGGCAGCAAGCCCAAACCGCCCAAAAAAGGCAAAGCAAAACGCGGTACCAAAAGGCTACCGGCTATAAGAGGCCCCAGCAGCGCGTAGTCGAGCTGCAGCATGAGCATGTTTACCATGCTAAAAAGGGTAAGAAAACTCAGCCAAAATGCGCGGCGGCGCATCTGAAAGTCTAGCGCCGCCTACCCTATCCAGGCTACGCCCAGGGCAATTAACAGATAAGCCCAGGGCCCCGTGGGCACGGGCTCCCGTGTCCAAAGCGCTAGCCCGAGCCAGGCCGCTGTAAGTAAACCCACCGGCCAGCGGAGGCTTTGCTCTGGTGGCACCGATAATGTTTGTTCCCCGTTTTCCATCGCTTCCACAAAATACGGTAAATCCCTTTTAATAATGCCAAAAGTGCCGCTCCATAGCCTGCTACCCAAATAGGGCAAACCGTTCAACGCCCTTTTCCGGCTAGAAGGGTCCGAGAACAAACAGTGACCGGCGCATCCCAAAATTGGCGCTTTTTTAACAGACCCGTACCATTCATTTTTTGCACTTTTGGCCAGATCGTTAGTAAAATAATTATGCGTATTTTTTTTCTCGCCCTTTGTCTTTTGGCCACCGGTTTCTTCCTGCGGGGGCAGGCGGTATCGGGCATCGTGGTGTACCAATCGGCCCGGCAAACCGACTTTGAGCTCAAAAGCCAGGAAGTGGCCCCCGCCCAGAAAAAGCAGATCAAACAGATGATGCAACAGTATTTCCAAAAGGAATACACCTTGCGCTTTACCCCCACCGAATCTTATTACCGCGAGCAAGAAAAGCTGCAGAAAGAAGGCCAGCTTAATTTGGGCGGCTTTGCCGGTATGTTTGGCTCCAGTAGCGAGCGCTATAAAAACCTCAGCACAGACACCACCATCGCTTACCGGGAGTTCTTTAGCCGCAAATTTCGGGTGGGCAGCAAGCCCCCTTCCTACCAGTGGAAGCTCACCCAGGAGCAGAAGAGCATCGGGCGCTACACCTGCTACAAAGCCACCATCGAAAAAGAGGTGGAGCGGCAAACCATGACCATGCGAGACAACGAGCTGAGTGATACCACCGTGATAGATACCCAAAGAATAGAAGCCTGGTACACCCCCCAAATCCCGGTAAGCAACGGGCCCAGTATTTACCACGGCCTGCCGGGCCTCATCCTGGAGGTTCACGATGATGGGCTTACGCTGCTGGCCAAATCCGTAACGCTTAACCCCAAAGAACCGGTGGCGCCCACGCCCCCCAGCGAAGGGAAACCGGTGACCGAGGCGGAATACAACACCATCCGCAAGAAAAAACTCCAAGAAATGAAGGAGATGTACCAGGGCCAGGGAGGCGGCAAGGGAAGCCGCATGAAGTTTACCATCCCCGATTAAAATTAAAAAACCATGCCCACTCTTTCCCGGGTAACCCTCATTTGGGCGATAGCCCTCCTCAGCCACTCCCTGTACAGCCAAAAAGCCACCCTGGAAGGGCGGCTTACCGACGGCCAAAATGCACCCCTGGAGCTGGCCAATTTGGTGGTGCTGGCCCTACCCGATTCCACCATGGCCACCTACGGCTTTTCCGATAATGAGGGGCGTTTTCGGCTAGAGGTACCGGCCGATAAACAGTTGCTGCTCAAGGCCACCTTTCTGGGGATGGAAGCTCTGGATACCCTGGTGAAAAGCCCCGCTCCGAACGAAAGTCTATCACTGCGCCTCCGGATGCGCGCCGCTTCCGAGCAGCTCCAAACCGCCGAGGTAACCGAAAATATGCCCATCACCATATCCGGTGATACCATTAGTTATAAAGCAGATGCCTTTACCAGTGGCGAGGAGAAAAAGCTCAAGGACGTGCTGCGTAAACTGCCCGGCTTTGAAGTATCGGATGAGGGGCAAATAAAGGTAGAAGGCAAAAATGTGTCCAAAGTACAGGTAGAGGGCAAGGACTTCTTCGAGGGCGATTCCAAAATAGCCGCCGATAACATCCCGGCCGAATCGGTAGACAAGGTGCAGGTACTGCGCAACTACGAAGAAATAGCTCCGCTCAAAGGCCTTAGCTCTGAAGACCGGGTGGCCCTGAACGTGAAACTGAAAGAGGGCAAGAAAAATATGTGGTTTGGCGATGTAGAAGCTCAGGGCGGCACCCCAGAGCGCTACCGCGTACACCTCAACAGCTTTTTCTATACCCCCAAAGCCAGCTTTAACTTCATCGGCGATATCAACAACATCGGCCGGCCTGCTTTCACCATGCGGGATTACTTTCGCTTCAGTGGGGGACTTAGTTCCCTGGCCAATCGCTCGGGCTCTTCTTTTCAGCTGGGGGCCGATAACCTGGGGCTACCCCTGGGCGAAGACAACCGCGCCGTGGAAAACACCAGCCGCTTTGGTGCCGCCAATTTTAGCTACAATCCCCATAAGCACCTCAACTTTTCCGGCTATTTTATTGCCAACCAAAGCAATGTGATCACCGCCAACGAACAGGAAAGAACCTACGTGCGCGGCGCGGCCGATAGCCTGCCCGACCAGGAAGTGCTTGCCAGCCGGGACCAACAGATCAATGAGCTGGGCCTGGCCAAAATCGGGGCGCGTTATACCCCCAGCAAAAACCTGCACCTGGCCTATGATTTCTTTGGCAAGCTCGCCCGCCAGCGCTCTTCTTCTCAGCAAAGCTCTACTTTCCTGAGCAATGCCGGTATCACCTCCCGCAACACTGAGGAACCAGAACAGCTCCGGCACAATCTTTCCTTCTTCTACGACGCCGGACGCAGCGTAATGGCTGTGGAAGCTCAGTACTTCTACAAGCGTCAAAACCCCCTTTATCAGCTGCGCAGCAGCCTCTTACCCCTTCAGATCTATCCCCTGCTGGCGGATACTGTTCCTCCCTTCCGCCTGCGCCAGCGCCAAATTACTACCAGCCGCCAATTTACCGGAGAGGCCAGCTACTACTACGTATTAAATGATAAAAACCACCTGGAGCTCTCCGTAGGGGGCAGCAGCAATGACCAGCAGCAGGAAGCCACCCTCAGCGAAAATCCTCCCCAAAGCGACGCTACCCCACTGGCCGGCCCGGGCTTTGACCAAAGGGCCGACTACGGCCTCAACGACCTCTACCTAGGCCTGGCCTATAAAACCAAATGGGGCGACCTCACCTTTCACCCCAAACTTTACTACCACTGGTATCAACTTCAAACCCAACAGCGGGATCAAGACTATCAAAAGGACTTCCAGTTCTTCTTACCCGAAGCCCTCCTGCGGTATGACTTTTCTAAAAGCAAAAACCTGCGCCTCAACTACCGCCGCGGAAGCCAGTTTGCCGATTTAAGCCGGCTCAGCCGGGCCGTTCAGCTACAAGGGTATAATGGCCTCTTCCAGGGCCGGGATAGCCTACTCCCCGCCCTAAGCCAAAACCTGAGCCTCAATTACTTCCATTACGATATGTTTAGCTTTACCACCCTCTTTGCCGGCCTTAATTACAGTTACAGCCGGCGAGGGCTTATCAATGCGGTTCGCTTTTCGGGCCTGGGCCGCGTTTACGTACCCATCAATGCCCCGGGCGCTACGGAAACGCTTACCGCCTTTGGGCGCTACTCTCGCCGCTTTAAGTGGGTCAAAGTAGACGCCGGCCTAAGCTACAATTTGAGTTACCTCAGTAACCGGGTAAACGGTGAAAATACCATCAACCAAAACCTCTCCCAAACCTACAACCTGGGCGCCGAAACCAGCTTTGAAAACGGGCCCAACCTAGAGCTGGATTACCGCCTCACTTTAAACGATTACAGCGTAGCCGCCGCAGATCAGCGCTTTACCAACCACCAGCCCAAGCTTACCGTGCGCTACCAGTTTTGGGAAGGCTGGCAAGCCTCTTCCAGCTACACCTATAACAACTACGGCCGCGACGGCCAGCGCACCAGCTTCAGCTTCTGGGACGCCCGCCTGGAATACCAAAAGCCCGAAAGCGACTGGCGCTTTTCCATCGAGGGGCTCAACCTGCTCAATACCCAGGACATTCAGGAAAATCGCCTTTCGCAGACCCTCATTACCAACGTTACCTACCAGGTACTACCCCGCTACCTGCTGCTGGGGGTTTTCTATGATCTTTAGCCCACTAGGCCTGCTGGGCCTGGCGGCCAAAGGAAAATGGACCCATAAAAACCCCGTACCAGCCAGGAAGCCAGTACGGGTTGGGGGCTTAATCTTCCCTTCATACAGGGATTAAAGAACGTTATTTAGCCGCCTCGTAACGCTTTGCCACCTCATCCCAATTAATCACATTGAAAAAGGCCTGAATGTAATCGGGACGGCGGTTCTGGTATTTTAAATAATAGGCGTGCTCCCACACGTCCAGTCCCAGGATGGGGGTACCTTTTACCTCGGCTACATCCATGAGGGGGTTATCCTGATTGGGCGTGCTGGTAATTTCCAGCTTACCATCTTTTACAATAAGCCAGGCCCAGCCAGAACCGAAGCGGCCCGCAGCGGCTTTGGCAAAGGCATCTTTGAATTCGTCAAAGGAACCACAGGCTTGATCGATGGCGTCAGCCAGCGCACCGGAAGGCGCTCCGCCTCCATTGGGGCCCATTACTTCCCAAAAAAGGGCGTGGTTATAGAAGCCGCCTCCATTATTGCGTACCGCGGTGCCGTGCTTCGACACCTCTTTTAAAATGTCTTCGATAGACTTGTTTGCGAGGTCAGTTCCTTCGATGGCCGCATTCAGTTTGTTGGTGTAGCCAGCGTGGTGTTTGTCATGGTGAATTTCCATGGTTTGCGCATCTATATGCGGTTCCAGCGCATCTTTGGCGTATGGAAGGGCAGGAAGTTCAAATGCCATAATTTTTCGTTTTTAGGTTGTGATTTGATGTATTTTTAAAAGAACAAAGATACCCCATCAAAGGTTCCCTCAAAATTCATCGTAAGGCAGCTCGTGGGGAGAAGCACATTTGGCCTCCCGGCCAAATGTAAGTGGGCGCCCAAGGCGCGTGCAGGGCGGTTTTTTGTTAATTTGTACCCACATCAACTCAAATCACCCTGCCAATGGAATGGGAAAACATACAACTGGAAACAGAAGGCCCGATAGCCCTCCTGCGCGTAGATAGGCCCAAACAGCTCAACGCCCTTAACCGGGCCACCATCGCCGAACTGCATGAAGCCCTGGCGGCGCTGCACCAAGATAGCAGCATCCGCGCGGTAATACTCACCGGAACGGGAGAAAAGGCCTTTGTAGCCGGGGCCGACATTAAAGAATTTGCCGGCTATAGCGTAGACGAAGGGACCCAGCTAGCGGCGCAGGGCCACCAAAAGTTATTTGACTACCTGGCCAGCTTTCACAAGCCGGTTATCGCCGCCGTCAATGGTTTCGCCCTGGGCGGCGGCCTGGAATTGGCCATGGCCTGCCATTTTCGCCTGGCCTCGGAGAAGGCCCGTATGGGGCTGCCGGAAACTTCTCTGGGAGTGATCCCCGGCTACGGCGGCACCCAGCGACTGGCCCAATTGGTAGGGCGGGGTCAAGCCCTGCAGATGATCACCACCGCCCAAATGGTCAAGGCGGATAAGGCCCTCGAAATAGGGCTGGTAAACGAGGTACTGCCACCGGAAGAGCTATTGGCACGTGCCCGGGAAATAGCCGCGCAGGTATGTGAAAACAGCCCTACGGCCGTAAGCGCCGCCATCAAAGCGGTAAACGCCGGTTATCAAGAAGGACTCAACGGCTTCAAAGTAGAAATTGAGCAGTTTGGCAAGTGCTTTGGCCAGGCCGAGTTTAAAGAAGGAACCGCCGCCTTTCTGGAAAAGCGCAAACCAAACTTTGCCGCTTCCCAAGATGGCTAAAGAGCAGCGCTTTACTTATCAGCGCCGCGGCCGTTTTTTCCTGAGTGCCCCTATTGGGAAGCAACCTTACGTAGTCTTTGCGCTCCATGGCTATGGGCAGCACCCCCGCTATTTTTTGCGGCCCTTTGAGCAGTTGGGGCGGGCCGATATCCTTTTTGTGGCCCCGGAAGGCCTGCATCGTTTTTATGTAAACCACGAGAAAAAGCGCGTGGGTAGCTCCTGGATGACCGCAGAAGACCGGGAAACAGACATGGCCGATTACTTGCAGGTACTCGGGCAGGTACGGCAAAAAGTCCTTTCCCAATTTAACACTCCACCCCAGCAAATAGGCTTGCTGGGCTTCTCCCAGGGCGTAGCCACCGCCTGCCGCTGGGCCACTTACGGGCCAAAAGATTTTGACCATCTGGTAAACTGGGCGGGCGCTTTCCCGCCCGATTTGGACTTTGGGGCGGCGCACCGCCGGCTCCAGCACCTGCCCCTTCACTGGGTACTGGGCAAGGAAGACCCCTACCTGCCCCCCGCAAAGGTGGCGGAGCAAGAAGCCCTTTTAAAAGAAAACGCCATCCGCTACCAGGTGCACCACTACGCAGGCGATCACCGGATCCATACGCCTACTTTACAGCAGCTGTATGAAACGCTGTGGCCCGCTTCTTCCGCTTGAGCACTTGTTTTACCAGGGCTACCCCCATGAAGTTAAGCCCCGCTACACTG
Organism: uncultured Bacteroidota bacterium; assembly: GCA_913056475.1. Taxonomy (GTDB): domain Bacteria; phylum Bacteroidota; class Bacteroidia; order Flavobacteriales; family Schleiferiaceae; genus CAJXMS01. The sequence goes on along the minus strand of CAJXMS010000044.1, from coordinate 3,174 downwards.
GCCATAGCCCCCGCAATGCTGCCATCTATCCAACGGGCCAAAAAATAACCTTCCACGGCTGCCAATAAGCCCCAGAAAACCGCCCAAACCAACATAACCCGCAAGCGCTGGGTCATTAAATAAGCAGTAGCCGGGGGCACCACCAGAAAAGCCAGAATAAGAATGGCGCCCACCGTTTCGAAAGACAGCACCGTGGTAACCGAGACCAAACTCATGAAACTGAAATGCCAAAAGGCCGTGCTGATGCCCAGGGCGGCCGCAAAATCATTCTGAAAAGAAGTGATAAGCAAGCCCCGGTAGCCCAAAAGCAAATAAACCCCCACCACCAGTAAGAGAACCACCCCATATACGATGGCCCGGGGCGCTATGGCGCTGCCCGCCCCCGTGTAAAGCCAGTCCAGGGGCACCAGCGCAATTTCGCCATAGAGGACACATTCCTGGTCAAGGTCCACCTGCCCCGTATAACTGGATATGAAAATAACACCAAGGGCAAACAACCAGGTAAAGGTGATCCCGATCGAAGCATCCTGCGGTAGCTGCGCCTTGCGGTATAGCAGCTCAATGAGCAAACTGGCCAAAACGCCGGTGGCGGCTGCCCCCAGGAGCATAGGCAGGCCCGCCCGGCTACCGGAAAGTAAAAAAGCAAAAACGATGCCCGGCAGCACGGCGTGAGAAATGGCATCGCCCATCATCGACATCTTTCGCAGGATAAGGAAACTTCCCACCAGCGCAGAACTGGCGGCTATGAGCATGGCGGCTATGATGATATAAAGGCCTTCTATGGTCATGATTTATAGGGTATAGGGCTGCGATGTGGGTCCTGCTCGGGATAGTCCAGCTCGCGCAGCAATTCTTTTTCTACTTCCGGGGTGATCAGGTGCTCAATGCTCTCGGCACCGGGGTGCAGATGGTCTTTTCCCAGGGCCAAATAACGGCTGAGGTAAAGCTCCCACAGACGGTGCAAACGCACCACCCGCCGCGCCTCGGCCAGCCCCCGTTCGGTAAGGCGATAACGACCCGATCGCCGCAGCACCCACCGCCGGCGGCGCAATTGCCGAAAGCCTATCTGCCATTCCCACTCCGGCAGGTGGCGCTGCTCTTGCCACTCGGGCCGGCTCAGCCAGGCATGTTGGGCTTCCTTGTTTTCCAGGCCATGATAAAAGGCCTTGAGCAGATTTTCGCGGATGATCTTTCTTTGATTTTGCCGCTGGCGCCACATTCGAGCAAAAATGCCCACCCGCGGAGCTAAGAAAATAGAAACCAGCGCCAGGAAAGACAACACCATCACGATCCATGGCCCAGTAGGCATGGCCGGTGCCAGATAGCTGGCAAAGGAACCGCCCAGGCCCGCCACAGCACCCCCTAAGGCAGCGAGAAACAACATGGTACGCAGACGGTAGCTCCAAAACCGGGCGGTAGCAGCCGGGGTAATCAACAAAGCTGCCATCAGCACCACCCCTACCGATTGGATCCCGATGGCGGTGGCCAGTACCGTCATGGTATTAAGCAAATAGCGCAGTATCCGGGTAGGCAAGCCGATGGCTTCCGCGTGATCGGGGTCAAAACAGTAAAGCTTCAGCTCCTTGTAAAAAGCGCCAATCATTACCAAAAGAACCATTCCTACCAGGCCATAAGCATAGAGGTCGCTGCTGCGCATAGAAGCCGCGTTGCCAAAGAGGAACTGATCCAGCCCCGCCTGATCGCCCCCGCCGTGGTGCTGAAGGTAGGTAAGTAGCAGCACCCCAAAGCCAAAAAAAACACTCAATACCAGGGCGATGGAAGTCTCCGAGGCCAGCTTGGTGTGCTGCTGAATAAGTTCCATTGCCCCCAGGGCCAGCCAGCCACTGATCATAGCCCCCAGAAGCAACAGCCAGGGATCTTTCTGGCCACTGAATAGGAAGGCCATGGCTACCCCGGGCAATAAGCTATGCGCGAGGGCATCTCCCACCAGCGCCCGTTTCCGGAGATAAGCAAAACAACCTACCACCGCCGCCGAAATGGAAAGGAGCACCGTGCCGGCTACCACCAGGCGAACAGTAGGATCTTGAAAACTGAGAAAATCAATCACTTTCTCCATGCGCCGGTTTTTTACGTTCCCGGAAAGCCTTTTCCCGAAGGGGAAATTGTTTTTCCGCGGCCAGTTGGCCCACTTTAGAAAGGACATTGAGCCGGCCCCCATAGGCTTGCTGGAGGTTTTCTTTATTGAGCACCGTTTCTACCGGTCCGGCGGCCACCAGGCGCGTTTGCAAAAGCACGGCCTGGTCAAAAAAGTCCTGCGCTGTCTGTAAGTCGTGGTGCACCATGATCACCGTGTGGCCACGGTTTTTCATTTCGCCCAGTAAATTCAAAATAGCCTCTTCGGTAGCGGCATCCACCCCTACGAAAGGTTCATCCATAAGGTAAATTTGCGCTTGTTGCGCCAAAGCCCGGGCTATAAACACCCGCTGCTGCTGCCCGCCAGATAGCTGGCTGATATGGCGATGAGCCAGGGGCAGGATGCCCGTTCTCTCCATGGCCTCTTCTATGATGTCCCGGTCTTGCCGGCGCAGGCGGCGCAGCAGCTTACCGGGCCCATAGCGGCCCATCGCTACTACTTCGCTTACGCTTACGGGAAAGTTCCAATCTACCGATTCGCGCTGCGGTACATAGCTCACCTGAGCGCGCACCTTAGCCAGGTCTTGACCCAGCAACCGCACGTATCCGCTGTCGGGTTGCATCAAGCCCATGATGTTACGAAGGAGGGTGGTTTTTCCCGAGCCATTGGGCCCGAGAATGCCCGCCAAGCTGCCTTCCGGTAGGCTAAAGTCAATATCCCATAACACGGGCTGCCGGTCATAAGTGGCCGTGAGGTTATGCACCTCCAGCGCTGGTGCGGCTTCTTTATTTGCGCTCATTGTAAGGCGTTTTTGATGGTAGATACGTTGTGATAAAACATCCCCAGATAAGTATCCGCGGGACTTCCTTCCGGCCCCAGGGCATCAGAATAAAGGGTACCCCCTAGCTTGAGCTCATGCCCCCGGCTGCGGGCCGCGGCGATCACCGCCTCTACGGAGCGCTTGGGCACCGAAGATTCCACAAAAATGGCCTTGATCTGCCGCGCCATGATAAGGTCCACTAGATCGGTGATATCCCGAATGCCGTACTCCGCCGTGGTGGAAATGCCCTGCAGGCCCC
>CAJXMS010000043.1 GCA_913056475.1 uncultured Bacteroidota bacterium | reverse complement strand
CCCTCTACCAGGGGCGACTCGTCCAGGGCCACGATATTTCCGTAGATACTGGTGCTGCGGTCGTAGCTGATGGCGTCCACGCTTTGGATTTCGCCCATTACCGGTATTTCGTGCCGGTTGCGTTCGCGGGTGAGGTCCGGGCTTATGATGTCCCAATGCTGGCCCCGGTCCCGGCTGCGGAAAACTTTATTGGCGGCAAAGTAGAGGGTCTCGTGGTCGTGGGGGCTGATGAGGAGCGGAGCATCCCAGTTCCAGCGGTAGGCGGCGGAGTCAGCGGGTGGCGTGGGCTTGAGGCCTACGCTTTCGCCGCTTACCTTGTCGTAACGCACCAGCCAGCCGTATTGGGCCTGGGCGTAGACGATATCCGGATTTTTGGGATCTATTTGGGTTTCGAAGCCATCTCCGGTATTGGTGATGTACCAGTCGCTGTTTACGATGCCCCGATCGTTGATGGTTTGACTGGGGCCGCCCAGGCTAAAATTGTCTTGTGTGCCGCCATAGACGTGATAAAAAGGACGGGCATTATCCACCGCTACCCGGTAAAACTGGGTGATGGGCAAATTGGGTTTGAAATGCCAGTGAGCGCCGGCATCGTAGGTGTCGTACACGCCGCCGTCACAGCCCACGATCATGTGGCGGGGGTCTTCGGGGTTTATCCACAGGGCATGATCGTCTACATGCCGCTTGGCGCGGGGCGCGCCCGTCCAGCTTTCCCCGCCATCCCGGCTCACTTGCAGGTAGGTATCCAGGCTGTAGAGGGTATTTACATCGGTGGGGTGCGGCACCAGTTCTACGTAATAATTGCCGCTGCTGTTGTAGTCGTTCACTTTTTGGAAATGCGCGCCGCGGTCGTCGCTTCGGTACACGCCGTGGCCTTCGATCATGGCGTAGAGGCGGTCGGGATTGGCCGGAGCCAGCGCCAGGCCTATGCGGCCTTTGTCGCCGTTGGGCAGGCCGTTTTTTAGTTCGCGCCAGCTAGCGCCCCCGTCGGTGCTTTTATAGAGGGCACTTTCCGGGCCACCGCTCACGTAGGTCCACACGTGCCGCCGGCGCTGATGGGCCGTAGCGTAGAGGGTTTCTGGGTGGCGCGGGTCCAGGTGTATTTCGTTAAAGCCCGTGTGCTCAGACACCGCCAAGATGCGTTCCCAGCTCTCTCCGCCGTCGGTGGTTTTGTAAATGCCGCGCTGGCCCCCTTTGCGCCACAGCGGGCCGTAAGCCGCTACGTACACGACGCCCGGTTTTTCGGGGTGAAAGGCGATCATGCCGATGTGCTCGCTCTCTTTGAGGCCCAGATGCTCCCAGCTTTTACCGCCGTCCCGGCTGCGGTACAGGCCGTCGCCGTAGGCCACACTGCGTTGGTCGTTGTTTTCCCCGGTGCCCACCCATATTTCGTGGGGGTTATGGGGATTTATTTCGACCACGCCTATGGAATAAGAATTTTCCTTATCAAAAATGGGGGCAAAGCTCACCCCTCGGTTTTCCGTTTTCCATACCCCACCGCTTGCGGCCGCCACGTAATATTGATGGGGGTTTTGGGGGTTTACCGCCAGGTCCGCCACGCGGCCTGAGGTGAGGGCGGGCCCCAGGTTTCGCCATTTCATACTGCCCAGGGCGGGGCTATTGTCCTTCTTGTCTTGCGCGCTTACCATGACCGGTAGGAGCGCTATCAGCAGCCATTTGTACATAAAAATGATATTTGAGGGCAAACTTAGCCAATAATGCCCGCTTTGAAAGAGGGGCTTCGCGGGGCGACCTGGGGCCCGCCTGGACTGGTACATTTGGCCGGCAGGCCCCAAAGAAAAACAATGACGAGGAGCAGCCGGCGGGCTGATCCCAGCAGGAGGCCTTCCGGGCTATCCGCGCCGCTTCCTCGCTGCGCTGCGGGAGCTTGCTCCTATCCCGGCTATGCACCGCCGGGGTAAGCGAAACACAGGGGCGGGCTAAAAGCGGTACGTGATCCCCCCGCTGAAGTGTAGGAGGCGCTGCTGGATGTTCACGTTCTGGATTACCTGGTTTTCTTCAAAGGTGTAGGTTACATCGGTAAGGTCGCGGCGCTGCTGGGAAAAGCTGAGGTTGAGTAGCAGCCGGTTAAACTGCGCTCCCAGGCCGGCGCTGAAGCCCTGCTGATTGCTCGTGGCAAGGGCGCGCTCTTCTGGCCGGTACACGCTGGTTTGGTAGCGATATCCGCCCCGCAGGTAAAAGCGCTGGTTTAAGCGTATTTCGGTACCGATAGCCAGGGTGCTTTGGGCTGGACTGAAGCGATTGTCAATGCCGTTTTGGTAAGTGGCCAGGGTGGCCGAAGAAATATTGAAGCCACTGACGCCCCGGCGGAGGTCGGTGTTCTGGGGCGCCGTGTAGTGGTAATCGGCGCTGAGGATGAGCCACTCGTCTATCACGCTGCTGATCCCCAGCCGGTAGACGGCGGGCCGGCGCAGGGCGTAGTGATACTGATTGGTGCTGAAGATTTCGCTTTCGGTGCTGGCATTTACTCCTTGAAACGGCGGTCCGTTAAACTGCGCGGCAATATCGTATTCATAGGTCTGATCCACCTGAAACCAGCTGGGCGACTGGTAAGAAGCGCCCACGCGGAGTAGGGGAGAGGGGGTGTAGATAAGCCCGAGCTTGAAGTTGAAGCCGGTGGCGGAAAGATCGCTGCGGCGGCGGTAGGTATAGTTGCGCGCATTGTAGGGGGCGGCGTCTTGTTCATTGATGTATTCGGTAAGGAAGCTTTCCCGGGTGTAATTAAGGGTGGGAATACCGATGGTAAGGCCGTAAAATAGGGTGCGGTCGTAGTTGCCACCGAAGCTAAACTCTGTAATGCCGCTACTGCCGTACTGCTGCACGTCAAATTCGGTAGTGGCACTGCTTTGGATGCTGCCATCGGGCTGGGGCACGCCAAAAGCGTAGGAGGCATTGGTGTCGCGGATGAAGCGATCGTCATTGGGCGTGATGGTATCCACCAGCAGGTAGGCTTGCCAGGCGGCGTAGGCATCGTTTGAGATGTTGTTCACATTCTGGTTGGCCGAGGATTCGCCCCAGTATTCGCCCAGGGTGTAGTTATTGGGCTGGCTCCCGATGATGGTGTAGCTCTGATTGAAATCGCTGGTTTTATTAAAGTTAATGCCCAGGGCCCATTCAAAATCGCCTTGCGATGCCTGGCGGAGGGGCAGGGCCAGCCCAATGTTGCTCAGCGATAGCTCGCCCTGCTCGTGAATACCGGTGTTTCCGTAAAAGGGCCCCAGGCGGTGTTCTTTATGCAGGAAGTCAAAGGTGACGTTGAGTTCATTATGGCGGAAAACACCGATACCGGCGGGATTGAGCCGCAGGCCGCTGAGGTCGTTGCCCAGCGAGGTGAAGGCGCCGCCCATGGCCTGGTAGCGGGGCGTGCCGAAGAGTCTTTCCTCGGAAAACAGGGCAGTTTCTTCCGGGGTTTGGGCTTTAGCCAGGCCCACCAGGAGCAGGCCGCTGAGGAGGAAAGTCCGTTTAAATAACATAAGCGTAGGACTGGTTTTTTGGGGGCGTTAACTTATCAAAACCGGACAGGGCTTAGCGTCCCCGAGAGGAGCGGCTGCTGCGCCCGCCACTGCTGCGCCCGCCTGAACTGCGGCTGGGTGAAGCACTCCGGGAAGGGCTGCTGCTTCGGCTGGGGGAGTAGCTCCGGCTGGGGCTACTGCTCCGGCTGGGAGTGCTGCTACGGGAGGGCCGGCTGCTGCGGCTGGGGCGGTAGCTCCGGTTGCGGGAATTGCTTCGGCTGGGCGTAGCGTTCCGACTGGGAGCGTTGTTTTGATTGGGGTTGGCTCTCCTGCTGGGCGTATACTGCCGGCTGGGGGTGGAGCGCGTCGGTCGGTCGGCTCCACTGCGGCTGGGCCGGCGCTGCGGCTGGGCTTGATTGGAACGGTTGCTCCTTTCAAAGCTACGGGTGCGCCCCTGGAAGCTGCGCTGCTGGTCACTGGCCGGCGCAAAAGCGCGGCTGCTGCGGCGAAAATCAGCTTGCGGGCGGGCATTTGTAGAAGCGCTGGAAGGGGTGTTTTCCCGGCGAGTGGCGGTGCGGTTAAAAGCCTCCCGGTAAGTCCGGCCGGAATAACTGCCGCCACTGGCTGCCCGGCGGCCCAGCTGGGGCGTTGTACGAGAGGTACTGCGCTCATTGCGCTCCGTATGCGCTACCAGACGGCTGGTGGGTATCGTTTCCCGACGTGTGTTGGTTGCGGAACGGCCACTGCGCCCGCCATTGTAGTTCCGGCCGCCCATGCGGGTAGAGGTGCTGCGCTTACCGTTGCGGTCGTAACGACGGGTAATTTGGGTACCGCGCGCGCCGTAGCTATCGGTGCGGCCACTAAGGGTTCGGGTACTTACGAAAACGCGGTTGCGTGCCCAGGCGTCGTTGGCGCCATGGTGAAAGCCTCCGGCATAAAGGCCGTTTTGAAATCCATGGGCATAGCCCAGGTTATAGTTGTTCCAACCCCATCCAAAGCCGCCTCCGTAAAAGCCGCCCCCAAACAGGCCGGCCGAGCGCCAACCCCAGGGACGTCGCCCCCAACCCCAGGGGCGCCCTCCCCAGCCGCCGTAAAAACCGGGACCTCGCCAGGGGTTGTAAAACCAGGGGTCATAGATGTAAGGGTTCCAGGTATTGAAGCCCATGCCAAAACCCCAACCCCAATTACCGCCGTAGAAGCCGCTATTCCAGCCGCCGCGGTTGCCGTGAAAATTATTGACGGTAAGATCTCCACCGGCGCTGTAGTTGCCCCGGCCCTGAGGGTTGCTGCGGGCGTCTTGCGGGTCGTAATAGTCCAGGGATTCCTGATTGGTATTATTCTGATTGTCTTCTTCGAGATCATTCAGGGCAAATTGGCCGTCCTCGGCGGGGGCCGTAGCCTTATTCGAGTTGGCCGGTTCATTGCGGTAAAGACCGTCGTCGTAGTAGTTGTTCACTACCTTTTCTTGGCTACTGCAGCCGGCCAGGAGCAGGGCGGCCAGGGCGAAGGGAAGGATGGGCGTTTTCATGACGGGTCGTTTTTGGGGTTTGCTTTTCTAAGTAGCTTTGCCCTTTCTATTACAAACTCTATACCAAGGATAAATTTGCCCTATGGCCAGCAAGTTGACAAAGCGGAGCGAAAATTACGCAAAATGGTACCAGGAACTGGTTACCGGGGCCGATCTGGCCGAAAATAGTCCCGTACGCGGGTGCATGGTAATTAAACCCTACGGCTACGCCATCTGGGAAAAGGTCCAGGCAGAACTGGACCGCCAGTTTAAAGCTACCGGCCACCAAAACGCCTATTTTCCGCTTTTTATCCCCAAATCTTATTTTACGCGGGAAGCCTCCCACGTGGATGGTTTTGCCAAGGAATGCGCGGTAGTTACCCACTACCGCCTCAAAGAGGGCCCCGAGGGGGAAGGCATCGTGGTAGACGAAAACGCCCGGCTCGAAGAAGAGCTTATCGTGCGCCCCACTTCGGAAACCGTTATCTGGGATACTTTTAAAGGCTGGATCCAAAGCTATCGCGATCTGCCCCTCAAGATCAACCAATGGGCCAACGTGGTACGCTGGGAAATGCGTACGCGCCTGTTTTTGCGCACCGCTGAATTTCTGTGGCAAGAAGGTCATACCGCCCATACCTCCCGGGAAGAAGCGGTGGAAGAGGCCGAGCTTATGCTTAAGCTCTACGGGGATTTCGTGGAGCAGTACATGGCCATTCCGGTCGTTCGGGGCGTGAAAACGGCCAGCGAGCGCTTTGCCGGGGCGGTAGAGACCTACTGCATAGAGGCCCTGATGCAGGATGGCAAAGCCCTGCAGGCGGGCACTACCCACTTTTTAGGGCAAAATTTCGCCAAAGCTTTTGACGTAACCTATGCTTCAAAGGAAGGCCAGCAGGAATACGTATGGGCCACCTCCTGGGGGGTATCCACTCGCTTGATGGGCGCTTTGATTATGACCCATTCCGACGACAATGGCCTGGTGCTGCCGCCTTATTTGGCCCCGCACCAAGTGGTGATCGTTCCCATTTACCGCAGTGCGGAGCAGTTAGAAGCGGTCCGTAAGGCTATTGCCCCGCTCAAAGAAGAGCTGGAAAAGGCGGGTATCCCCGTCCACCTGGACGACCGCGATACCCATAAGCCCGGCTGGAAATTTGCCGAGTACGAACTGAAAGGGGTTCCCATTCGCCTGGCCATGGGCCCGCGGGACCTGGAAAATGGCACCGTAGAAATGGCCCGGCGCGATGAGCTCAGCAAGGAAATCGTTCACGTGACCGGCATTGCCGAGCGGGTAGAAGCGCTGCTCGCCGAAATCCAGGACCGGCTCTACCAAAGAGCGGCGGAGCGACAAATAGAAAGAACCCATCAAGCAGATGATTGGTCCACCTTTAAAGAACTAATCGAATCCTCCGCGGGCTTTGTTTCCGCCCACTGGGACGGCACCCCCGAAACGGAAGAAGCGATTAAAAACGAGACCAAAGCCACCATCCGCTGTATCCCCCTGGACCGGAAAGAAGAAGCGGGCAGCTGTGTGTACAGTGGTAAGCCTTCCGAAGGGCGGGTGCTTTTTGCCAAAGCTTATTAAGTAAACCATGAATAGTGCTCTCGAGGGCATACCCGGGCTGCTGCGCAGCAGAGCCAGCCATAAGCAAAGTGTTTTTGCCGCCAGTAAGCGGCAGTTCCGGCTTTTTAAAGACACCAGCGCCGCGCTCGCACGCTGGATGCAGGCCCATCAGGCAGGGGGCGACGACCGCGTGGTCATAGCTCATAAAGAGCTAAATGCCTACGCCTTTACCTTGCAGTTTGGTGGCGACTTACTTTATGCCCAGCAGCATACCAATGTCTTTACGCTGGATCAAAAAAGCCGTTTATGGAATAAAGCGTACGTGCAGGAGGACCGGTCGCGGGCCTATTTTGGCGTTTTTTATTTCTACAACTTCCTTGCCGATAGTTTTACCTATCAGCGCTCCTCGGATGCGGGGGTACTGCTGGCCCGAGTTTTTATCAATGCGGAGGGCTTTTTCTTCATCGAGGGACTTCCCCAGTTTAAGCGCCCCTTACAAGACTTCCAGTACCAGCACTTTAACCGGGAAGAGCGCAAACGCCTGATGGGGCTTTTGGTGCAGGCCGCCATCGCGTATGATCTTACCGCTCCGCCGCTTAAGGAGGTATGGCTCGCCAGTGTAGGTGATATTCAGGCTCAGCGAAGCGAATCGCTCATGCGTACGGGAAAGAAATTAGGATACAAGACCCAAAGGGACCTAGGGGAAGAATAATCCAGAAAAATTTCAGGCCACCCTTGTCGGGAAAATGAAAATTACTTTACATTTGCACTCCCTTTTGAAAAAGGCTTACCCGGCCCCTTCGTCTATCGGTTAGGACGCCAGGTTTTCATCCTGGAAACAGGAGTTCGATTCTCCTAGGGGCTGCCAATTTTTTAACACATTACAAAAAAACTATGGCCAATCACGCTTCTTCCTTAAAAAGGGTTCGTTCCGACGCCGTTAAGCGCGACCGGAACCGCTATTACCACAAAACCATGCGCAATGCCGTTCGTGCCCTGCGCAACAGCGAAGACAAAAAAGAGGTAGAAGAAAAAATGCCCAAAGTGGTCGGTCTTATTGACCGGCTGGCCAAAAAAAATGTTATTCATAAGAACAAGGCCAACAACCTGAAAGGAAGTCTGGCGCAGCACTTGAACACCTTGAAATAAAGCTGTACTTGTTCTCCAACCCTTACAAAGCCTTTTCTCCGGAAAAGGCTTTTTTTTGTCCGAACCTTAAGCTTAAAGCCCCGGTTTAAAAGCTGTTAAATCCTTTTTTTGTTATGACTTACCCCGTAGCTGAGAAGATTGAATCCTTTCGGGCAGCCCTGCCGCCGGAAGTGGAATTAGTGGCCGTGTCTAAAACCAAGCCGGTCGAAATGCTGCAGGCAGCCTACCAGGTCGGTCAGCGGCACTTTGGGGAAAATCGCGTCCAGGAAATGGCCGATAAGTACGAGCAGCTCCCCAAAGACATCAAGTGGCACATGGTAGGGCACGTTCAGAGCAATAAGATCAAATATATGGCCCCTTTTGTGCATCTGGTCCACGGCATGGATAAACCCAAGCGACTAAAAGAACTCAATAAAGAAGCGGCCAAAAATAACCGCCAGATCGATTGCCTGTTGCAAATCCATATCGCTCAGGAGGAATCCAAGTTCGGTTTTGACTACACCGAAGCCCGCCAGCTTCTGGAACAAAAACCCGGCGAAAAGTACCCTCATCTGCGCATCCGGGGCCTGATGGGTATGGCCACGCTCACCGATGACCAAGACCAGGTGCGCCGTGAATTTGCCGGCCTGGCGGCCTTTTTTCGGGAGCAACAATCGCTGGGCCACTTAGCGGCTTTCGATATTCTATCTATGGGAATGAGTGGGGATTATCAAATAGCCATGGAAGAAGGCGCCAATATGATCCGGATTGGTTCTACGCTTTTTGGTCCCCGGTGAGGGGGCCGTGGTAAGACAAGTTTATATCCTTATCACTAAGGAAATAAGGGATTACCGAATAACCCGAATCATAGGTCCTACCGCTCTCATCACCCATACCGGCCAGCAAATCAAGGCACGGCGGTTATGTCCCCCTCGTCTAGCCCCACGCAATACGAGGCGGGAGAGCCCGGAGAATGCTTGTTGAGGAGCGCTTTCTATAGTTTTAATGCTACCGGTCACCCCCGGTCTCGCTCGTGGCATGACTAAAGAAAGGGCGTTCTAATGCCGATAGCTAAGGGTAAGTTCTACCAAAGGTCGTAGGCCTTCATAAAGCCAAAAATCGGTTTGGTAGCCGTAGCTACCCCGTTGCACAGGCAGTTCGGCGGTGGTTTTGATCTGCCCTTGGTAGCTTAGCCCTGCCATGATTTCCAGGTTCACTTTATCGAGGTGCCAATTGCCTCCGGCCAGGAGGTCATAGGCTAACAGGCTCCGCGGCGCCTCGCGGTTTTCAGTGCCGAATCGGTAAAAGGTAAGACCGTCTTCCACAGAGGTGATCCAGCCCGTCACTTGGTAGCGCAGCTGGCCGGTAGCGAAGGATGGCCCGTGTTTAATACTAAACTGGGCCTGTCCAGCCGGACGCCCTAGGTATAATTGGTGGCGGAGACTGGCCAAAAAGCTCTGCCGGGCATATTGATAGGCCTGCGCACTCCCGGAGGAAGCGGCGTGCGTCCCCAACTGTAATTCCAGCCCCTGCTGTTCGTTAAGCGGCCATTCGAAAAGCAAATGGGGTTGCTGCTGCAGAATGATTTTGGAGAGATTGACCCCCACTTGCCAGGAGGTAGTAGAGGCAACGTCCTGGGCTCCTGCGGGCCCGGCAAGAGCCATTAAAAGTAAGGCGAGACCGCGTTGAAGGGGGCTGGGCCGCGTATATATCTTCATAGTTCGCTCAGGAAATTCATATCGCCATTGCGGAACCGATACTGCTCCAGGCCCGAGGGCGTTAGCACCAGCACCAGATCGTTGGGCAGCACGATCAAGTCGCGTCCTTCGATCTCGGGAAAGGTTTGTACCACTTCGAGATTAGTGGGATCACGCACGTCTACGGATTGCAGTCCGTTGCCGGCACAGACGAGTACCAGGTCCTCATTATGTTTTAAGCCTAAGCCGAGGGGAAAATCCATGGCCAGGGCATCGATTTGCCGGATTTGGCTGAGGTTGCGGATGTCCAATGCTTGCAGTTCGTTAACCCAGCCCGCACAGACGCCCTGGGTGGTACTGCGGAGGGTCACAAAGGCGTGGGTTTCGTTGGCCACCACGGGATCGCAGGAGGTCACGTGCACGTAGGTACCTTCCAAGCGGATCCGACCATCGTTGCCCAGGGAATAGGCGGCCATTCCCTGGGTACCCCCCACCAAAAGCAGGCTATCCCCCATGGGGAAGAGCGTTTCCGGGGTAATGGTGATGGGTAGCTGGTTATGGGATTTAGGATTGGCGGGATCTGCCAATTTAAATTGCCGAAGCTCCTCGCCATCTATCACGTAGAGATAATCGTCCGCCACGGCGAAGCGGCCCAGGCTCCCCCCCTGCCCGCTGGCACCGCTGCCCGTGGAGCCACTGCCTCCGCCCGGGCTGGCAGGACCTATCTCTCCTGACTCCGTACCGCAGCTGCTCAGCATCATTAGACTCGCAAAGGACAGCGCTTGTAAACTTGCTTTCAAGATTTTCATGACTTACTCCATTTAATGACGACCGTGCTATCGGGCCAATTATTGTTATCGAGGTGATCAGCCAGAACGAGATTGTCCGGCGGCGCAACCGAGGGGAGCGCCTCTCTATCGCGGTCTACCACCTGGGGCGGCCAGCTGTTAATATCAATGGTGAGAAGGTCTACCGCGTTATCGGCGTAGAGATAATTCCCTTTTACGGCCACATCCTGATTGCCCGGAATGCGAATAAAACCCAATTTCTCGGGGTTTTCCGGATTAGCGTTGTCTATAACGTGAATGCCTTCGAAGCGCTCCACGATAAAGATCAGATGGTCTTTGATGTAAATCTTATGCGCCTTTTTGATGTCTCGCGGGTCACGCCATTCCACGGAGTTTTCCAGCTCACTGCGCTTCATAAGCACCGGGCTGTACTCACTGGGAGGCGGATCATCTTCTTGAATGCAGGAACTCAAGAGAAGGAAACCGGCCAGCGCGCCGGTCCAGCCGGTTTTGATTAGACTTATTTTCATAGGTAACAGACGTTTCTTGTGGAGGTAAAGATATTTCTTTTTGCGGGTCTATGGCGCATAGATGAGTCCCTGTTTAGTCAGCGGCCCAATTTATGCCTTAAAGGTTTCTTTTGTTGAGTTTACGCATCGGTCGGGCTTAGCTACCTTCGCATCCGTGTTTTGCGTAATTGATATAGAGTCTTCCGGCGGCAAGTACGGCCAGGAAGCGATGATAGAGATCGCCGCCTTTCGCTATGATGGAACCGAGGTGGTCGACCAGCTCGTTAGCCTGGTGCACCCGCACCGGCCCGTACAGGCTTTTGTGCAAAAAATGACCGGCATCACCCCTAAAATGCTCCAGCGAGCCCCCCGCTTTCACGAGCTGGCCAAACGGCTGATCGAAATAACCGAAGACGCCGTAATAGTAGGCCATAACGTACCTTTTGATTACCGCATGTTGCGGCAGGAATTCGAGCGCCTGGGCTATCCCTATGAGCGCGATACCCTCGATACCATCAAGCTGGCGGAAGAGCTGCTGCCCAATATGGAAAGCTACGGCCTTAGTAAGCTTTGCGATGCCCTAGGCCTTTATCGCAAGGATAAGCACCGCGCCGAAAGCGACGCCCGGGCCACGCTGGAACTTTTTGAAATACTCCGCAGCAAAGACCGCCAAAAAAAGATCAGCATCTTCGAGCAGAGCGTGCAGAGGAACGATCGATTGAAAGACAAGCTCAAAGACTTTCAAACCATGATCAAGGCCCGCAGAGGTACGTTTTACATCCACGATGCCCAGGGGCAATTGCTCTATCTCGGTGCCTCGGACAACATCCCTGCTGCAGTAAATCGACTCTTTAGGGCGGACACCGACCGAGCCGCCAAACTGCGCGAAGAAAGCCACAGCGTGCGCAGCGAGGCCACCGGCAATTGGTTGGTGGCCCGCATTAAGCGCAATGAAGAAATGGCTGAAGCCAAACCCCGCTACGGAAAGCCCCATACCCCCCGTTTCCAGCACGCCCTGATAGCCCGTGGAAAAGGGGCGCAAGCCGAGCTACAACTGGTGCCGCTTGAGAAATTAGGCAAGCGCCTTCCCTTGCTCCAAACAGAGCAAAACCGCGCCGGCTGGCGGGCGTTGCGGCATTTTAATGGCTTTAAACCGGAACGCCGCCAGGCCATTATCGAATGGCTCGAGGCACCGCCGGAACAGGCCTTGGTGGGGGGGGCCGGTCGCTTCCGGGGGGAAGGAACCGCCTTTATCGTAGAGGAGGGACATTTGTTGGGCTACCGCTTTTTTAAGCTCAACCAACAGTGGCAAGACCGCGAAAAACTCCGCCAGAATATGACCCCG
>CAJXMS010000042.1 GCA_913056475.1 uncultured Bacteroidota bacterium | reverse complement strand
ATTTGGCCACCGGCCTGGCGGCCAAATGTACACTTACCGAAAAATAAAGCGAGGATACCGAAAAGGCAGCGTAGCTCAAAGGGGGCTACGTACATTGGGCGTCTCAAAAAGATTGGCTATGCGTAATTTGATCTTGGGAGGCATGCTGCTTCTGACCACCCTTGCGGGGCATGCCCAGGTAAGCGATACGGCGGTGACCACGGGCCAGGGAGACACCCTGGTGGTAAGTGCCCTGCCGGACTCAGCCTTTGCCCAGGCCCGGGAGCTAGCCTTTGCGGAGGAGTACCAAAAGGCGGAAAAGATTCTGCAAGTAAACCTCATCCGTTTCCCTGAAAACAATGACTACCGGCTATTCCTGGCGCGGGTTATGAGCTGGCAGGAAAAGTATGATACCGCACGAACCCTGCTGCAAGAGGTTTTGGCGCGGGACTCAGCCTCCGTACCTGCTTTTGATCTGCTGGCCACTGTAGAACGTTACGCAAAAAACTACCAGCAAGCGATAACCTTAAGCGATAGCGGCCTAAAAGAGCGCCCCAAGAGCGAGGCCCTCCTGACCAATAAAGCCCAAAGCCAGGTGGGCCTTCTAAATTATCCCGAGGCCCTCACCACGGTAGACTCGGCCTTGCAAATTCACCCCGATAATAAAGAACTTCAGCAGCTGCAGCTCTTCCTGCTCAACCAACTCATCGCTGAGGGCCTGGCCGCCGGAATAGGGCTAGATTACTTCACCCGGGTGAACTCCCCCTGGCTTAACGGGCTTCTTCAATACGGAAAATTTACCGACATAGGCACGATGATAGGCCGGGTTAATTATGCGCGCCGCTTTGGGGATCAGGGTTTGCAATTTGAAATTGATGCCTATCCGCAGCTGGGTAAAGGACGTTACCTCTACCTGAACGTGGGCTATTCCCCCTCTGAGCTCTTTCCTACCTGGCGTTTTGGGGGCGAGTATTTTAGTATGCTGGGCGATACCCGTCTGGAAGGGAGCCTGGGCTTTAGGCACCTCATCTTCAGCGATACCAATCAAGTAACCATGTACACTGGTTCTTTGGGCTACTATTTTGGTGATAACTTCATTCAATTTCGGCCCTTCCTAATTGACCAGCCGCAAGGCTGGGGGAGCAGTTATAACTTTCTATACCGCCACTTTATGAGTGGTATGGGGGATTACCTTCAGGCCTCCGCCGGTTTTGGTTTTGTGCCCGATGAGCGCATTCTCAACATCGGCGGCGTTATAGGCCCCGATCTGTATACCCTTCGAAGCCAATACCTGGGTTTTGCCTACCAGAAGCTGCTTAATGAGCAGGCTTACGTCCGGGCAGATTTGACCCTTACCAATCAAGAACAGTTCAATAACCCCAGCAATTTTTATCAGATCATTAGCCTATTTTTTACCATCGGCTACCGACTCTAAGCTCACAGAAAGCGGGAATTATAAATTTGAAAGCCTTCTAAATCGATAAAGCGAAGGGCTTTGTTATCTGCCTGGGCTTTTTGGAGGGTTTTTTTAAGCGTTTGGAATGTGCGCTGCAACTGCGCGGGCGACATACGCTCAAAATAAGGCGCTCCCACGTGGATCCGAATGACCACTTTTTGCTTTCGGCCATAACGCATAGCAGCTTTCCCAAAGGTTTCCAGGCGACCTTTCAAATAGGCAAAATCGGCTCCCTTGCGGTAATGGTGAATGAGTAGGCGGTCAAAAGTTTGGCTTATACGCAGGGCCATAGCCCCTTTATCTACCCCCTTGCCAAACCAGCCAAAGTAGATCTGGAGCAGAAGGGTTCGGCGGAGATTTGCCTTGTCCAGTTGGTTCAGCACCTGGTACATTTGCTCCGCATTTTCCTTCAGCCAGAAATCATTCTCAAAGGTGAGGGAGCGTACCTTCATATTCTCTAAAAGCGTATCCCGCTGCCGGTTATCCGGGGCAAAGTAGCGGACCGGGAAGCCGGCGGAAATTTTTTTCACCCCACGCTGCCGGGCTGCTTGCATAAAATCAGCAAATCCCGGCTCCTGATGATAGGTAAAATATTTAAAAACGGTAAGCTCATTTACTTGATAGCGCTGTATAGAGCGCAACACTTCCGCCTGGCGTTCTTCCGAAGAAAGAATGCGAGGGACCTCATCTATGTAGAGCGACCGTACCGGCTGCCCGCATAAAAGGGCCGGTACAAGAAGGCTGATGAGCCCCAGGGCCGCGGGCCCCGTGAAAACCCCGGAAGCGCCCTTGATAACTAACTTTAAAAGAGACAAGGAGGTAAGAAACTTAAAGGAATTATTTCTCAAGGTTTTCAAGGTATTCGTAAAAAGCTTTTTCAACGGGAGCGGGACGAAAACTTTTTTGGCCCCGTGCCCTGGAAAAGCGCCGTTGATGCGTAAAGTAAAGGTCGGCGATATCATCGCCAGAGCTTTGCAAAAGCACCAAGTCAGGTTCTAAATATTTGGCCCGCTCGTTCCATTGCCATTTGTAATCGGTGAGGGTATAACCCCAATTAGAAACGTTCAACACCTCTTTTTGGGGAAACTGCTTTTGCAGGAGCGCCCGGGGTGTTTCCGCATTATCGATAAAGGGAAAATAAAAGCCGCTATCGCCCATCAGCAAAATCCGCTGACCCGTGCTATCAAAGCGCACCTCCCGTTTCATTCGAAGACCGGCAGAATTGGTAATGAGCCGGTAAGGAATGCCCACCCCACCGGTAGCCACCCGGTCCTGATCAGGGTCCAGCTCTCCCATGAGCCGCGGACGATCACTGTCCGGGTAATGCGCGGTAGCGCGATGGTTTTGGTAGCGCTGAATAATCTTTGCCATGCGCTCTGCTACCAGGAGGGCGCCCTGCTCGTTAAGATGGCCATCTTTGGGCATGTGGGTTATTTCGGTAGGCTCCCGACCGATAAAGAGGTCTGAAAAATCAACGAAAGGGATCTCATACTGACGGCACAAAGCCCTTATAAAGGGTTTTGAAGCTGCTTGTAAGGGGGTCTCAGACACCCCCACCTCGGTAGTCATCCAGCAGTAAAGGGGCTTGACACCGGCCTCTTTCATCCGCCCTATCAGGTCTTTAAAGTGCTCCGCATAGCGGGTTTTAAGTACTTTCCACATATCCCGGGCCACCGCAGTATCATGGAGCAACTCATCCCGCGGAATAAGCTCATAGTCCTCCGCCGCCACCGGGACCTTACGTTTTAAGTTGTCAGGGTTAATAACACTGCCATCGTCCTGACTTCTTTGATACAGGAAGAAAGCCACCACACTCACTACCAAGAGGAGAAATAAAATTTGCAGTACCCTTTTCATAAAGCATTAAAATTGGAAGTAAATGAATTCGTTTTGGTTGTTCAGATTTTGAGACGAAAATATCATAATTAAAGCAAAGGCATACAAGCTCCAGCGGAGGGTGTAATGATAACCGGCCACGTCTAAGCCGTGCGCCCTATTCCGCTGGAAGTATTCATACACCAGCAGGCCCACCGGCAGGAGGAGCACACTGGGATTTATGGCCAGGCTGCTCCAGGAACCCAGTAAGGCCCCGCTTAATACCGAGAAGGCTTGTCCCATGTGCTCCGCCCGAAAAATGGTAAGCGTGCCCACCCAAAAGAAAAAAACCAGAATCCGGCTGGCCCAGGTGTACCAGTAGCCCGTCTTTTTTGCCCAACGCTTCCGGCGTTTCTTGGTGAGCGCTTCGTAGGCCAGTACCATTCCGTGAAGCGCCCCCCAAACCACGAAAGTCCAGGCAGCCCCGTGCCACAAACCGCTAAGAGCAAAACTGATCAGCAGCGCCAGGGCCAGCCCCCAGAGGCCCCCATAACGGAATTTAATAGACAAAGGCGTATAAAGGTAATCCAGTATCCAGGTAGAAAGGCTGATGTGCCACCGGCGCCAAAAGGCACTCATGGACGTGCTGTAAAATGGAAAATCAAAGTTTTTCATCAAGCGAAAGCCTAAGAGACGGGCTACACCTATGGCTATATCGCTATACCCTGAGAAGTCGCAATACATTTGGAAAGTAAAGAGCAAAGCACCCGTAGCCAAAGTAGCGCCGTTTAAGGTCTCGTGGTTGGCAAAGACGTAATTTACGCTAGGGGCCAGTGCATCTGCAATGGCCACTTTCTTAAAAAAGCCCCAAAGTATGAGCCGCCCCCCTTCCAGCCAGTCCTGTTGTTTCCACCGCCGTTCCGCCAAAAACTGAGGCAGCAGGTTCCGGGCGCGCTCAATCGGGCCCGCCACCAGCTGCGGAAAAAAGCTCACGAAGGTTAGGTATTCGAGAAAATTTCGGGTTGGTTTCACCTCCCTTCGATATACGTCTATAGTATAGCCCAACGTTTGAAAGGTATAAAAACTAATGCCCAAAGGCAAAATAATAGACCAGGCCCCCCAGGCCGGCCCCTGGCCAGTGAGCCCCTCGATCAAAACCGCAAGATTTTCCAGAAAAAAATTGGCATACTTAAAGTAGCCCAGCACGCCTAGGTTTACCAAAGCACTCAGCCACATAAGGAGGGTTCTTCGGCCTTCACTCTCGCTACGCCCCATCTGGCGTGCCAACAGAAAGTCTACCACACTGCTACCCGCAATAAGAAATAAGAAACGCCAGTCCCACCAGCCGTAAAAAATGTAGCTGGCCACCAGGAGTAGCCCATTTTGAGCCCTTCGGTAAGGCTTTAAGGCCCAGTAGCCAGCCAGCACCAGCGGCAAAAACAAGAAAAAGACGTAGCTGGTAAAAAGCATTAAAGCTTGTTTTCGATAGCCGCCAGGAGCTCCCCCACATTTTGAAAACTGCTGATTTCCCGGGACGAAAACTTAATGCCAAATCGCTTCTCGATAGCCACCATGAGCTGCACGTGGGTAAGAGAGTCCCAGGCTTCCACGTCTTCCGCGGTAGTTTCTGGTGCCAGCACCAGGTCATCTTCATCAAGGATATCCCGGAATATTTCGCTTACTATTTCAATTGTTTTCATCTTCCGTTTTCTTTTTGACAGGCGTAGGCAGCGGAGTGAACTCATCCAGCGCCAGGCACCAACGTTCCTTTTGGGCCGGCCTAAAACCCAGGGAGGGTAAAAGGTCTTCCACCAATCCATTCTTAGCGGTGGCCAATCGCTCTCCCCAGAGCGCCCCAGCGCCCTGGCTCCGGGCCCAGGCGGCCAGGTAATTCAGGGTAAAGGCTTCCATGCCGCGCTTCAATACACGGCAGCTCATGAGCCAGTTATGGATAAAAAAAGCCTTTGGTGCCACAGCTTCCAGCATCACCACTGCTATAAGACCATGATCGCCAAAGCGGTCGCAGAGATAAAAATTAAAGACCTCATGGCCCGCTTGCCGTTCCCATTCGTGCAATTGGTCTTCCGTGAAGCGTTTTGTCCGTAGGTTAAACTGATTACTCCGCTGGGTAAGTTGAGCCGCGCGAGGCAAATTGTAAGCCGTAAGCCCTTCCACGCGGGCCTCCATGCTTAAGCTTTGAAGAAAGGCCGTTTCATCCGCGTACTGCGCCTTAGCTACCTGGCGCTGGGCCTCACGCCGGTAATGCTCTGTTCGGTGAGCATCTACAGCACTTACCCCAGCGGTTTCAAAGAGGGCCAAACGCTGTAAGTAAGGCAAATACTCGGCGGGATCTTCCGGCATTTCGGGTACCGTCACTTCCGGAAGCTGGCTGCGTACCATTTCTCTTTCAAAGGGATTATCGTCCACAAACACCATCGAATCAAAGCCTATATTGAGCACCTGCTGGATACGCTGGAGGTTTTCCACTTTGTTATCCCAGTTGGCCATAATCACGGCAAAATCCTCTTCCCGGAGCAGCATTTCCGGATGCTTTTGCAGGGCTTCGCGCGCTAAGGCCTCTGTATTTTTACTGGCTACGGCGAGCAGCACGCCCCGGTTTTTTAGTTCCCGTGCCCAACGCTGTAAGGCCCGGTAAGGGGCGCCATTTCCCTGCTGGCCCACTTCCAGCCGTTCCCAGCCATCATCGCCCACTACACCGCCCCAGAGGGTGTTATCAAGGTCCAGTACTAGGCATTTGTGGACATCCCCGCTAGCCGCTTTTAGCATTTTCACCACCGTAGTGGCCACCACCGGCAGGAGGTCAAGGCTCATTTGGAGATCCGTCTGCACGGCTACCGCCCGGTTTTTGGCCATATGATAGCCAAGCTCGGCTGCCATACCGTTCCAGTCTATCGGCCAGAGGGCCCGCTCCTTCTGGGCCAGTTCCATAAGTCCCAGGTTAAAGCGCCGGAGTTGATATTCCACGCTTAATGGCGTGCGCTGCGCATATTGTCCGTAGAGGCCGTCGCCCCTTTCTATCATATTGAGGTACAGCAGCGTGGCGCCATTTTCTTGGGCCCTACGGGCCAAATGTGCTACCCGCTCCACTGCTTGCTCAGCGTAATTTTGGGGCTGGCCTTCCTGGTAGTAGCTTTCTCGCCAGCGGTCTTCATTTTCGTAAATGAACACATAGTGTGGCCCCCATTGCCAAAGGTCACTGTCGGCGGTCTGCAATTGTTGGTCTACCTGGCCTATGTCCCCTTCCCATACGGCTGCGTTTATGCGGCACCTGACCAGGCTGCCCTTCAGAGCATCTACCAAAAACTGAGGCGCAGAATCGCAGAGAACTGCCAGTTTAAGATCTTCATGGGGAGTAAAAGCCCTGGCCGCCTTGCGTAGTTGATTGAAATCTGGAAGCTCGGTAGCGCTGAGGGTCATGATTTAACGGGAGTTGAAGGGCACAAAAAAAACTAATTTAGCTCAATAATTGCCTCTCCGTTGGGAATTCTTTTTAGTTCGGCCGGATTAAACCTCTCCGCGCAGGGCCCATCTTACTGCTACATTTCCGCTTAAGCCCATGAACCAAGGCAAAAAAAATCATACAGCACCTCCATCATGAGAAGTGGGACCTGGCCTTTGACCTCGTAGTAGAGCACTTCAGCAAACCCCTTTATTTCCACATCCGAAAACTGGTAGTGGTCCACGCCGATGCGGATGATGTTTTGCAAAACAGCTTTATCAAAATATGGCAAAACCTGGCCCGTTTCCGGGGAGATAGTAAACTCTACACCTGGCTCTATCGCATTGCTACCAATGAAGCCCTGGCCCACCTCCGCCGGGAGCGCAAGCGCCAAAAAAACAGCGGACCAGAAGCCCTGGCTTTTATTCAGCAAGATCCTTACCTGGATTGCAGTGCCGCCGAGAAAGAAATGCTCGCCGCCCTCAGGCAGCTTCCCGAAAAACAACAGGCTGTTTTTAAGCTTCGCTATTTTGACAATATGCGCTACCAAGACATGGCCGCCTTACTCAATACCTCGGTGGGAGGCCTGAAAGCCAACTATCACCACGCCCGCCGCAAACTGGAGCCCGTCGTGACCAAAAGTTTAAACCTTCCCTATAATTAGATATCTTACCCTAAAAACCTTTAATGCCTAAGCGCAAGCGTCCGCTATGACCGAGAATAATGCCAAGCAGAAAAACCGTTTTAAAACCCCGCCCGGGTACTGGGAGGCTCGAAAACCTGCCCTAAAAGCCCTGGCCCGTAATAAGGCACAAGCGCCCCAAATAAAACCGCTCTGGCTACGAACCCGGGCGGTGCC
Organism: uncultured Bacteroidota bacterium; assembly: GCA_913056475.1. GTDB lineage: Bacteria > Bacteroidota > Bacteroidia > Flavobacteriales > Schleiferiaceae > CAJXMS01. The sequence goes on along the minus strand of CAJXMS010000042.1, from coordinate 4,503 downwards.
CTGGCTCACCGCCGCCCTGCTTGCGGGGCTGGCTCTTTTCCTTTGGCAGGGGCCCTACGAAAAAGCACCTTCCCCGCTTCCCGCCGAAGCCATTGTTACCTACCTACAGGCAGAAGGTATTGCGGCCGGGGAAATATCCGCACAAGAACCACCGGAGATCACCGCCCTATTTCAAGCCGGTGCTGGCTCGCAAGCCGTAAGGCATCTCCCGGAGGAAGCCGTTTCCCGCTACTTAAAAGCACAGAACCCCGAAAACATCCTCTTATGAAGACCACTTTCACCCTCGCCCTCGCTTTCTTTTTCAGCTTTCTTTATGGCCAGCCGGAAGAACCTCAAAGAGCCTTTCCCGGCGGGGAAAAGGTAAAGCAGGCCAAAATAGCCTTCTTAACCCGTAAGCTGGACCTCAGCCCTGAGGAAGCGCAAGGCTTCTGGCCTATTTATAATGAGCTGGAAAAGAAGTTACAACCACTCCGCAGGAAAAGACTGCGGCTCCTGCTGCCGGATAAAACGAAAAAGGAAAGCCCCAGTGATGAGCGCATCCGCGCCCGCGTAATGGCCGAACTCAACTTGCGAGAGAAGCAAGCACAGCTGCGCAAAACCTACTTTTCTCGTTTCGAAGAAGCTTTGGGCACCCAAAAAGCGGCGCAATATTACCGGGCTGAAATAGAATTTAACCTCCACCTCATGGGGCGACTAGAAAAATTCCGCCGTAAGTGATGAATTTTTGCGCACCCTTCTTGGCTTATCGATGGTAATATTCTTTACCTTTGCCCTCCCTTTGGAAAAGGGCTTACCTGGTGGTTGTAGCTCAGTTGGTTAGAGCGCTGGATTGTGGTTCCAGAGGTCGTGGGTTCGAACCCCATCTTCCACCCATTTGCTTATCCGCAGCCTGGCCAGGCTGCGGATTTTTCTTTTCATCCCCCTTCTTGTTTTCTCTTCAATTGGCCATAAATTCCTCTTAGGAGAAAGAATGGCTCCGGTCAGATGAAGTACTTTTGGCCTCCGTGCCCCCAAAACCGCACATACTGCACCTGGCTAGCTGGTATCCGGGCCGGAAAGATCCACGCCTGGGCAATTTTATCCAGCGGCATGCCGAGGTGATAGCGCGCCACTGTTCCAGTGCCCTCCTTTATGCCGAACCCGCTGAAGCGGCCTCTGTAGAGCTCAAATGGCACGGTTCGCTACGCGAAGTGCGGGTATATTACCGAAAAAAGCGGCCATGGATAAGTTACCGCCGCGCCCTTTATCGTGGGCTCCAGGCCTTGCGCCGGGAAGGATTTCAGCCGGATTTGCTTCATCTGCACGTGGCTTTCCCGGCCGGTTTATGGGCCCTGGAGCAGCGCCTACCTATGGTGATAAGCGAACATCATTCGGGCTACCATACCCCGGATCAATGGCCTACCTGGGAGCGTTTCATCCGGCGGGCTATTCTTAATAAGGCCGCCTTTATCTGTCCGGTGTCTGATCATTTGGGCGAAGCCCTTCGGTACTTTGGGGCTGCCCGCCCGCAAAAAACCATCGGCAATGTGGTAGATGACAGACTTTTTCATCCACCAAAGGGCTCGCGTCCGGCGGGCCGTATGCGGCTTATGCACCTGTCTTCTCTGGCTGATCAGTGGAAAAACATCCGGGGGCTGCTCCGGGCGGTAGCCCAGCTTTATCAGCGCCGGAGGGACTTCGAACTTTGGCTGGGAGGCGATGGCAACCTGGAGCAGGTTAAGCGCTGGGCTGCCGAGGCCCAGTTGCCGGAAGAGGCCTGGCGCTGTTTTGGTCCCTTAAAGCCACAAGAAGTGGCCGCCATGATGCGGAAATGCGATGGGTTTGTGCTTTTTAGCCATACCGAAAATCAGCCGGTTGTGCTTCTGGAAGCCATGAGTACGGGGCTGCCCATCGTAAGTAGTGATGTAGGGGGTATCCCTGAATTTGTAGACGAAAAAGCCGGGCAGCTGGTAGCGGCGGGGGATGAAGCGGCCCTGGCAGAGGCCCTGGCGCAATGGCTGGACAAGGGCCCGGTTTGCCCACGCGAAAGTCATCCCGCCCTCGCCTCCCTGGCCAGCGAGGAGGCTGTAGGCGCAAGTTTTGAGCGGCTCTACCAACAGGTGTTGGCCCCGGAAACGGGAGCTGGATGAGGCTTAGCGAACCCCCTGGAGGTTCATAAGGTCTTGTATGCCTATATCCTGAGCTTTGGTAAAACCTTCGCCGTAATCCGCCCCGATAAGTCTTCCCAGGTCTTTGGCCCGATAAGTAATGCTTTCCAGAAAATTCCGGCCACTAATTACGGTCTCCGGTTCTTGGGAGTGGGGGTCGTAAAACTGGCTGGCGTAGGCCTCAATAGCCTTCATCTTGGTTTGTATATGCGCGCCTATATTGACGATTATATCTGGTTTATGAGCTTGAAATTGAATATAGTGCAAAAGCATCTGGGGCCGGTAGGCCTCTTGCGGCTGTCCTTCCCATTGGGTAGCTATTTCCCGGAGCCCCGCCAGGAAAACAGCTTCCTTCACTACCGCGGCGCCCCGGCCATGGTCCGGATGCCGATCCGTAAAAGCATTGGCCAGGACGGTCTTGGGCCGATATTTACGAATCATTTGTACGATGGCAAGTTGATGGGCTTCATCGTTTTTAAAGAAGCCATCGCGAAACCCCAGGTTTTCCCGGGCTTCTACGCCCAATATTTGGGCCGCTTTTTGGGCTTCTTGCTTACGAATTTCCCGGGTTCCCCGGGTTCCCAGCTCTCCTTCGGTAAGATCAATAATGGCGGAGCTATACCCCAGGGCCCTTTGCAGCGCCAGGGTACCGGAACAGCTTAACTCTACATCATCAGGGTGTGCGCCAAAGGCGAGGATATCTACGGTGGCCATTTATGGAGGTTTTAGTAGGGGTATAAATAAAAAGTCCCGCCGGCGGCGGGACTTCAAAGGTACGGCGTACTGTAAAAAAGCTTACTCCTTGTACTCGCCGGTGATCGTAATGGTGGTACCGGCCGTGCCACTGCTTACATCCCCGTTGGTTACGTGAATGAGGTAGCTGGTACCGTTATGGCTTACGCCCAGTACATCATCATAAGTATCGTTTTGCTGAGCGGATACGCCAGTATATTCATTAATCCCGGAAGCATCGGAAATAGCGGCGGAGAGGCCTTCTTTGGTGGTAATGCTGGTCCAGGCCGCGCTGCCGAGGTCTACCATTTTGGTAGCGGCATCGGTTTTCACAATGGCGGAGGTAGAAGAATTTGAAGTCCACTCCAGACCAAATTGGGCCAGACCGGTGCCATCATTACCTCCCACGCGTTCCCAGGTGAAGGACTGGGCGCTGCCCAGCGGCGTGGAGGCAGCTTCTACCGTTACGTTAAACTCTACGGAATTCGTTTCCCCGTCTTGATCGGTCACGGTAAAGGTATAAGCTGTTTGCCCCAGAGAGGTACCGGCATTGTTAAATACCAGGGTATCTACGTAGCTCTCGTCATCATCGTTAGACACCTCGTAAGGGAAAGTATTGCCGGCCTCGCTGGAAGGAAGAGGGCTGGGAGCGTTAGCACCAACCACCTCCACGGAGAAGGTTTCCAACTTAGCGCTACCACTACGCGAATCCCAGGTAAAGACCAAGTCTTGTCCTTGATTGATGGTAAGCGCCCCACCGGTGCTAGCGGAGGTTTCCTCTGTCATGTTCAGAGAGGGTGGTAAGGGGTTGTCATCATTAGGTTCACAGGAGGTGAAGCCGAGCGTAAGCGCTAGCGAAATACCGAGCAATGATAGTTTTTTCATAACGGTGCGTTGCATTAACATTTAAATGTGTATAAGGCAATACTTTATTGCCTATGTGGCGGCAAAATTAATAATTTTTCTACTCAACGATCGGATAAGGCAAAATAATACTTTTGCAAATCGATTAATCGTCTTTTAGAAACACCATTAGTAAACTAAAACCAAGTATGCCCAGTACCACTTTCACCATGATTAAGCCCGATGCGGTTCAGAATGGACACATTGGCGCCATCCTACAGCAAATAAACGAGGCTGGCTTTCGCATCACCGCTATGGAAATGACCCGTCTAAGCCGGGTAGAAGCGGAGACTTTCTACGCCGTCCACAAGGAGCGCCCCTTCTTTCCAGATTTGGTAGCGTACATGACTTCCGGCCCCATCGTGGCAGCCATCCTGGAAAAAGACCAGGCCGTAGATGATTTCCGCAAGCTTATAGGGGCCACAGATCCTGCCCAAGCGGAGGAAGGCACCATTCGTAAAAAGTACGCTTCCAGCATTGCGGCCAATGCCATCCATGGTAGTGATTCCGACGAGAATGCCCAGATCGAGGGAAGTTTCTTTTTCGGAACGCGCCAACGGTTCTAAAGGAAAGTGTCTTAGGCAGCAGCCCCCACACTTACATCTTCGCAACAGGAAGGGCAGCGCAAAACGAAAAAGCCCTTTAACGCCTTATAGTAGCCCGTCGCGCTTTGCCCGGCGGGTTTTTTTATTGCCTTATTAACGAATCTCTAAGGTTTCTA
>CAJXMS010000041.1 GCA_913056475.1 uncultured Bacteroidota bacterium | reverse complement strand
GCAAAGAGTACCACTTCCCAGTCGCTGTTTTGGATGCCGTGGTAATTATCGGTTCGCGAAGGCCCCATCTGGGTGTTGTTGTCCTGGGTGCCGCCGTAAATATTGTAAAAAGGCCGGTTATCGTCCAGGGCTAATTTGTAGAACTGGGTCACCGGTAGGTTGTCGATAAAACGCCAGTTGTTGCCGCCATCATGGCTCTCGTACAGGCCGCCATCGGTGCCAAAGAGGAGGTAATTGGGGTCGTTGGGGCGGAAGGCCATGGCGTGGTTGTCCGAGTGCTTAAAGGTTTCGTTCATCCGGCGGAAGGTTTTCCCGCCGTCTTCGGAAATCTGGGCCCTTACGTCCATCAGATAGAGGCGGCCCTTTTTATGCGGGGAGGCATAGAGCTCCTGGTAGTAATGCGGTCCGGTAGCGCCAGAAACGGTTTCGGAGCGCTGCTCCCAGGAGGCGCCCCTATCGGTGGAGCGGTACACGGCGCCCTCGCGGTGGTGGAGTTCGATGGCTGCGTATACGATGTCGGGGTTCTGCGGAGAAAGCGCCAGACCTATTTTGCCCATTTTGGATTCGGGCAGGCCATTGTCTAATTTTTTCCAGCTTTGGCCCCCGTCTTCGCTGCGGTAAAGGGCGGTTTTGGGCCCTCCGCCCAGATAGGCCGCGATGGTGCGGTGGCGCTGCCAGGTGGCGGCATAAAGCCGGTCGGGGTTTCGCGGGTCCATGAGGATATCGGTTACCCCGGTCCACTGCTCGTCCCCCAGGGTGCGGGTCCAGGTTTTTCCGCCGTCGGTGGTCCGGTAAAAGCCCCTTTGCCCGCCGGCACTCCAGAGGGGCCCCTGGGCGGCTACGTACACCCGATCGGGATTGTCCGGATGGACTATGATCTTACTGATGTGCTCGCTTTTTTTCAGGCCGCGGTGTTCCCAGCTTTGGCCGCCGTCGCTACTGCGGTACAGGCCGTCGCCGTACCCCACGTGGCGGCCGCCTACGTTTTCACCGGTGCCTACCCATACGACTTCGGGATTACTGGGATCCAGCGTTACGCACCCGATAGAATAAGCGCTTTGCTCATCAAATAAAGGCTTCCAGGTAGTGCCGTTGTTTACCGTTTTCCACACCCCGCCAGAGCCTACCGCCACGTACCAAATGCTATGGTCGTCCGGATGAAGGGCTATGTCGGCTATCCGGCCCGACATAAAGGCGGGGCCGATAGAGCGCATTTTCAGGTCTTTGAACTTATCGTAGGCGGGGGTTTCTTGCTGGGCGGGCAGCGGCATTTGCAGCATAGCCATACAGAAGCCCAGCGCCAGGGAGCGGAAAGTGAATTTTTGCATAACACGAAATAAGCCAATTTTTCTCATTTAGCGGGTAGAGCCTCTCTTTTTCCCGGGCCTGCCGGCCAAATGTAATGGCCCCACTTAGCTACAACAGGCTATGCAAAAGAGCACTAAACAAACTGGTACAGGGCATAAGCCAGCACACCCAGGTAAATGGCCCAGAACGGGCGGGGCTCCTGAGGATCGCTACCCCAAAGCCATTTGGTGAGGCGAAAGAGGCCGTTGCGGTGATCGGCTACCCATTGATACAGCTTATCACTCAAGCGGGAAAAACCTTTGTGCTGGGCATACCAGCGATCCAGGCGCCGGGCCCATGCACGACCATAAGAAAGGCTGCGATAAGCGGAAGCCGGACCGGAAAAAACGCGACCATCGGGCTCAATTAGTCGGCTGGCTTCTTTAAAGTGCTGGATTTCAATATCCGGAAAAGCAGAGGCGCCCTCTTGATAAGGTATAAACTGGACTTTTTGAGCGCCCATCCCTTGCCAGCGCTTCACCCAGTAAGCACAGAAACCACATTGGCCATCCCAGAGTAAGGTAGGCACTTGCGGCGGGTGCTCCGTGGGTGGCAGATGCCTAAACAAGGCTCTTTCTTTAGTCAAAATCTGCCGGCTGGTGGCGAGCCGGAATGTAGCCTACAGCGGTATCGGCCGGATTGCCGATGCTCTGCGTCTCGATCTCGATGACCTCGTAACCTTCCAAATTTTCCTCCTTTACCCCGTGGTATTCGTTTACCACTTTTTCAGGATCGTTTTCGCCATCAAATACCACACTGCCGGGCGGCGGCACGGTGCATTGGGAGAGCAATAGGAGGAGCGCGAAGACACTAAAAATTCGGGAGAGAGCTTTCATGGACTTGTACATGGGTTTTAGAGGGAACGAAATAACTAAAAAATTTGTTTCCCTACCCCGTCTTTAGGAAAGCCTTTAAATCTTCCGGCATGTTCTGGTCTTTAAGCATTTTCCCCTGACTAAGGATCAGCGTTTTACCCTCTTTTTCTACGTATTGCTTCACCGAGGTGGCTACTTTTATGGCTTCTAAGGCGTTCATCATAATTCCCCTCTTTTAGAAATTTCCAAGTATTCTGCGTTCAAAACTCAAGGAACGAATTTAGGACAATTTTGTTTCCCTGCAAAATTAAGCCTGCTTATACCCCTTGTAAACACTGACTAATTTGGTGATTGTGGAATAAGTGATACTTGAATATCGCGGCTCGAATCCCATTTGGCCGGCAGGCCGCCCGGGGGATAGGCGGTAAAATTGCCTAAAGGATGCTTCATATCTTCGCTGCCTCTAAACGCTTACTATGAAAAAAATCCTGGTAGCCAACCGCGGGGAAATAGCCCTCCGGATCATGAAAAGTGCCCGGGAAATGGGAATAGCTACGGTGGCGGTTTATTCGGAGGCCGATCGCAACGCTCCCCATGTGCAGTACGCCGATGAAGCGGTGTGCCTGGGGCCGCCCCCCAGTAATCAGAGCTATTTACGGGGCGATAAGATCATCGCAAGCGCCCAGCAGCTGGGGGTAGATGGCATTCACCCGGGTTACGGCTTTCTCAGCGAGAACGGTGACTTCGCCAATGCGGTGGAGGAGGCAGGCATTAGCTTTATTGGGCCTTCGGCCAAAAGTATGCGTATCATGGGCGATAAGCTCTCGGCCAAAGAAGCGGCCAAAGCTTTTGACATCCCGCTGGTACCCGGTACGGAAGGCGCCCTGGAAGACCCCCAGGAGGCCATGGAAGTATGCCGGAAAATCGGGTTTCCGGTGCTGGTGAAAGCCTCGGCCGGCGGGGGCGGTAAGGGCATGCGCATCGTGGAAAAGGAGGAGAACCTGGAAGAAGAGATCCACAGTGCTATTTCCGAGGCGGAGTCGGCCTTTGGGAATGGGGCGGTATTCATCGAAAAATACGTGGCTTCTCCACGGCACATTGAAGTACAGGTGCTCTGCGATAAGCATGGGCACCAGGTGCACCTTTACGAGAGGGACTGCAGCGTGCAGCGCCGCCATCAGAAGGTGGTCGAGGAGGCGCCTTCGGCCGTTCTTAGCCCCCAACTGCGCGCCCAAATGGGACAAAAAGCGGTAGATGTAGCCCGCTCTTGCGACTACGTAGGGGCCGGCACGGTGGAGTTTATCATGGATGCCGACCATAATTTCTACTTCATGGAGATGAATACCCGCCTCCAGGTGGAGCATCCGGTAACGGAAATGGTGACGGGCATAGACCTGGTGAAAGAACAGATTAAAGTAGCCCGGGGCGAGAAGCTGGGCTTTGCGCAAAAAGACATCCCCCTGCAAGGCCACGCCATAGAGGTGCGCGTTTACGCGGAAAATGCCCGCGAAAATTTTATGCCCGACATAGGCAAGCTGCGCGTGTACCGGCGGCCCCACGGTACCGGCGTACGGGTAGACGATGGCTTCGAGGAAGGCATGGATATGCCTATTCATTATGACCCGATGATCGCCAAGCTGGTCACCTTCGGGCAAGATCGCGATGAGGCCCGCCAGCGGATGATCCGGGCCGCCCGCGATTACCAAATCGTAGGGGTGACCACCACCCTTGATTTTGGCGTATACGTAATGGAGCACCCGGCCTTTATTTCGGGCGATTTTAACACGCACTTCGTGCAAAACCATTTTGACCCGGCCTCGCTGACGCCCGCTAGCCGGGAATACGAAGAGGAAGCGGCCCTGCTCACCGCCTACTTATTGGAAGAGCGGGAAGGGGAAACCCGCGCGGCACCGCAAACTGCCTCTACGACCCCGAGCCGCTGGAAAACGCGCCGTACCAGATGAAAGGCCGGTTACTTGCCATATGGTTTCTGACGCTCATGGGGGCGGCTTCGCTTAGCGCCCAGGCGGACACCGCCCTGCGCGACTCCCTGGTAAGCTACGCTAGTAAGCATCGGCACAACCTCATGGACGCGGTAGTGATCAAGGGGGATACCATCCCCCTTATGGTGCTGGATGAGGTACTCCTGGTAGATAAGCCCACCTTTAATTCCCGCCAGGCCCGTCACCGCTATAATATTCTTAAGCGCAAGGTGATAAAAGTGTATCCCTATGCGGTGGAGGCAGGAAATAAACTCGATAGCCTAAGGTTGGTGCTGAAGGAAGACGACGGGTGGTTCAACTTTGCCCGAAAGCGCAAGATCAAAAGTTTTCAGGACTACCTGCGCCATAAATACGAGCCGGTGGTCCGCCAGCTTACCCACAGCGAGGGCCAGATCCTTTCCAAACTGATCCACCGGGAAACCGGTTTGACCAGCTATGAACTCATTCAGGAGTACCGCAGTGGTTTTAATGCCTTTTGGTGGAATATGGTGGCCAATATCAATAAGATAAGCCTCAGAACGCCTTACCGCCCCGCCGAAAACGAGGAAGACAAGCTGATAGAAACCATTCTTAAAGTGGCTTTTGCGGAGAAACGGCTCAAGGAAAGAGAGCCCATCACATCCCTGGATCAGATAGCCACGCCCAGGGATAGCAGTCAATCTGAGTAGGCTTAGAGCAACTTAATCTGCTGCAGGCGCCGTAGCGGTATTCCAAATATCGCGAATGCTAAGGTACCGATCGCCTTTTTTCTTGAAAAGAACCATGTAAAAGCCGTGGTCTTTTTCCTTGCCCAGGGTATCGGTCATGACCCATTTGCCGCTTTCTACGGCTGTCTTGCCAGCGGCGCCTACGGTCACATCTAAGGTGTGATAGCGATAGCGGCTGTTGTATTGGGGGTTTTGCACTACTTGCCTTTTAAAAGCGCGCAGCATATTACTACGCCCAAAAAGCTGCTCGCGGCCTTCGCCGTAACTAATCGCCTCTTCGTCATAAAAACGCTTAAAAAGATCCGCATCTTGTTGGTTATAAGCCATTTCCAGGGTATCTTCCATTTGATCGATGTAGGCGGTGATGGCCTCTTTGTTTACCTCCGTGCTATCGTTTTTTTCTGCCGGGGTAGGGGCGGTGCGGTTCGGCGTTTGGCAGGCACTAATGACCCCACCCAGGAGCAGGCCCAGGCCGCATTTGGTGTAAAAAGCGAGCGTTTTCATGATTGGTTTGATTTTAAATTCCCTTCTACTAAGGTAAACAAATTTCTCAAAAGCAATCAATTAAGTTTCTTCTCCATTGCTTTTAGCGCCTTATTTTCGTGGGCTATGCGTTTTAGCTATTGGGAAAAAGACCGCTTGCTGGGGCAGCAGGATATTATCGTGATCGGGGCGGGGCTTACCGGCCTTACCGCCGCCTTGCAGCTTAAAAAAAGGGCGCCGCAGCAGCATATCTTAGTCCTGGAACGGGGGGCATTGCCACGGGGAGCGAGCACGCGTAATGCCGGTTTTACCTGTATAGGCGCTCCCGGCGAGCTCCTGGCGGATATAGAACAACAGGGTGCTGCCAAGACTTTCGCTCTGGTGCAGCGGCGCTATGAGGGGCTCCAGAGGCTGCGCTCTCTTTTGGACGATGATGCATTGGGGTACTGCGCAACCGGCGGCACGGAAGTCTTTTGGCCGGAGGCCCAAGCGCATCTTCGCTCCTGCGTGGAGGCCCTGCCCTGGCTAAATGATGAACTCCGAAGCCTGGGAAAGGTACCCGTCTACACCTGTGGAAAGGCTTCGGTGGGCCTGGCTTTGGCCCCCACGGCCATTCATAATGCCTACGAGGGCCTTCTCCACCCCGGCAAAATGATGCAGGCACTCCTCAAGAGGGCGGAATTAATGGGTATTAAAATCCTTTTTGGCGCGCCAGTAGCTGCGCTGGAAGGCGGCCTTCGGCCAAATGTGATCCTGAAAGAAGGAGAAACGCTTTCGGCCGAGAGAGTGCTGGTGAGCACGAATGGGTTCGCGCGTCAACTTTTGCCCGAGCTGGATATCCGTCCCGTGCGCAATCAGGTTCTTCTTACCGCTCCTCTGTCCAAACAAGCTTTAAAGACGGGATATCACCTCGAGCAAGGGTACTTTTATTTCAGGCCGGTGGGGCAGCGGGTATTGTTGGGGGGCGGGCGCAACGAAGGCGGGGCTGCCGAGGAAACCGATCAATTGGGCCTCACCAAACCGGTTCAAAGTCGGCTGGAGCAGTTGCTGTCCGAAGTCGTCCTTCCGGGACAGGAGGTAGCTATTGAACAACGCTGGTCGGGCATTTTGGGAGTGGGTCCGGAAAAGCGGCCCATCCTAAAAGAATGCCAGCCTGGTATATGGGCGGCCGTTCGGCTGGGCGGCATGGGCATAGCCCTGGGCACGGCGCTGGGGCAGGAGGCAGCAAACCAGCTGCAAGGCTAAGCGGGTAGGGGCAGGCCAGGGCCAGCGTTTATAGGGGGTAGAAAACCTCGCTTACCGTTCAAATTCGCGGGTGTATTCAATCGGCTTATCGGCCTTAAAATCGTAGAGCGTAAGCCGGCGGAGGCGGAAGTACGCCTCCCAATAATTCCGCAGGGCCCGAAGGTATTGAAGCCGCGCGCGGTCTTTTTCCTGCTGAGCTATGTTGAGGTCGGTAATGTCTATTTTACCGGTAAGATAACGGGCTTTGGCCACTTTATAACGACGGCGGGCCACGGTATCGGCCTTGGCGGCTGTTTTTAACTGCTGATCCTGAATATTGAACTGCATCACCTGCAGGTAAACTTCTTGCTCGAAGTTGAGCTCATCCTGCTGGATATTTACCTGCTCCAGGTCCCGGTTGGCCTTGGCTTTTCGGATTTGTGCTTTGGCCTGGCCCCAGTCCAGAATGGGAATATTGAGCGATACGGACACATTCTGCTGGGGGAGAAAATTGCCCTGATAAGCGGCGTTAAAAGCGGTGGCTTGGCGGGAGATACCGAAGTTGGCATTGAGGGAGAGGTTGTAGTCTGTGTTGCCCCGGGCCTGAGCCACTTGCTGTTCGGATTCCAGGCGCCGGCGCCGAAATTCAAGCACGGCAGCCCGGTTTTTGCGGGCTTCGGCAAGGGCTTTTTCCAGGCTTACTTCAAAGCGGGGAACCTCCTGCGGTATCTTAAGGTCCAGTTCAGTACCCCCTTTAAAGGAGAGATAACGGATGAGGGCTCGCTGGGCCACCTGGTATTCTACCCGGGCTTGGGTGAGTTGGCTTTTGGCGTTGAGTAAGTTGAGTTCTACCTGGAGGAGGTCGTTCTCGGCTATCTTTCCCAGGTCATAACGGCCCTGGGATATGCGGTAAATGGTATCATTATTTTCTACGTTTTGTTTGGCAATTTTTACTTGTAGGGAGGCACTTAGGGCATCAAAGTAGAGGCCGCTGGTTTCCCGGGCTACCGCTTCCAGGTCTTCGTTGTAGCGGCGCATGGACTCCTGGTAGCGCAGGGGTTCTATTTTTTGGTTCCACCGCAGGGGATTGTAGAGCAGTAAGGGCTGTACGTAACTGATGGAGTAGGGAGTAGAGAAATAATCGGTTCGTTGGGTAGGCCGCAACACCCGGGTGCGCTGCAGGCCCGTACTAAGTTGCAGGCGCCCGCCGGTGAAGGGGACATTTTGTTGAAGAGCCAGGTTGGATGACCAGAAAAACTGCTCTCGCTCCCGGAAGCCAAAGGTTCCGTCGTCCAGGGTAATGCGATTGGTGGCGCTGCTAAAGTCGGGAAAGGTACCGGAGATGGAGAGCTGGGGCAGCAGGGAGGCCTTGTACTGCCGGAAGTTCCAGTAGCGATTTTCCGCGAGGTTGATGGCCCGGTAGTAAGAGGGAGATTCTTTTTGGGCGCGCCGAATGGCCTTTTCCAGGCTTACGCTTTGGGGCCCCTCTTGGGCTAACACAGCGGACAGGCAGAGTGAAAAAACCGAGAAGAGCAGAAATTTATTCATAACGCAGCGATTCTACCGGGTTCTTTTGGGCCGCTTTGCGCGCGGGGGAGATACCGAAAATGATGCCAATGGCGGAGGCCACGCCAAAGGAGATGAAAATACTGCTGGGGGCCACGATGGTATCTATATCCGCCAATTCTGAGACCATCTGTGCGGCCACCACGCCCAGCACAACCCCAATGAGGCCACCGCTGAGGCTGATGAGCAGGGCCTCCAGGAGAAACTGCTGGATGATGTCTTCTTTTTTGGCGCCAATGGCCAGGCGCGTACCGATTTCCCGGGTTCTTTCGGTAACGGAGGCCAGCATGATGTTCATGATGCCGATGCCTCCTACCAGAAGGGAGATGCCGGCAATGGCGCTGAGTACTAAGTTAAAGATGTCTTTGGTCCGCTGCTGCTGTTCGAGCAGCTGCATGGGAATCACGATCTCAAAGTCCACCACCCCGTTGTGCAGGCGCTTAAGAAGCCGGCTTATGACGTCGGCGGTGGCGCTCAGCAGCTCGGTTTGATCCACTTTAACCACCAAGCGGTCTATCTGGTGGTAATTTTTGTTTTTATCGCTTTTGTTTTTTTCATCTTCTTCATCCTCTTCTTCTCCATTGGGGTCTGCTTTGAGTTTGGCCCGGTTGAGGTAACGTACCAACAGGGTATTGAGAGGGGTATATATGTCCAGGTTGTAGTTGCGGATCCCCAGATTTTCCTGGGCTTGATCGGTTACTTCAATATTGCGGTTTACGCCGATCACGGTGAGCCATTTTTGTCCTACTTTAATGCGCTTGCCGAGGGCATCGCTGCGGGGAAAAACCTTTTTCTTGATGCCGTTGCCGATGATGCACACCGGCTCGGCATGGCGGATTTGGTGCCGGGAAAACATCTGGCCTTTCCGCAGCTCGATATTGGCGAGGGCAAAGAAGTCGGGTTCAACCCCGATGAGCTTAGCGGAGCGCCGGCGGCCTTCGTAGATCACGTAATTGTCCAGGATCACTTCGGGGCTTACGGCCGCTACGGAGGGAAGGGTTTGGGCTATGGCCCGGGCATCTTCCAGGTCCAGGCCTTTGGAAAATTTCCTTTTCCCTCCCCCCTTAGCGAGGGCGGGAATCGGTTCGTCTTTCTGCTCCACTACCGGCTTAATCTCTATATTATTAACGCCTACCAGTTCTATTTGCCGGAGAATTTCTACCTGAGCGCCCCGCCCGATGGCCAGCATGGTAATAACCGCTGCTACGCCGAAAATGATCCCCAGGGCTGTAAGCACACTGCGCAGGCGGTTGGCTACCAGGGCTTCCCAGGCAATGGTAAGGTTCATTAACAATCGCTCACGCATGCGGCTCATTCTTTGGATGCGGATGGCAGGGGTTCCAGCTTCATTTTATCGGCGCCGGCAGGTTGATTGAGGTATACGGTGGCCCCTTTTTCCAGCCCCGCTTTTATCACGGCAAAACGGTCGTTGCTGGCGCCCAGCCTAACTTCTTTCTTGAAGGTGCCTACGGTGCCGGTGGTGTAAACAAAAGTGGTGTCATGCTGGGTGAATACTGCTTCCAGGGGTACCTGGAGTTTATCTTTCAGCTGGTTGACCACGATTTCATTGCTGGTAGTCATGCCGGGCCGGTAGGTACTGTCGCTTTGGTCTACCCGGATCACCACTTCAAATACCTTGCTGTCGTAGCCTTCGCGTTTTTCGCCCACATTGGCCACGGAGCTTACCGTGCCGGTAAGCTTGGCATCAGGTAGGGCATCCAGGCCCAGCCGCACCTTTTGGTCTTCTTTTACCTTGCGAATATCCACCTCATTGATGTAGGTTTTGCTTTGCATTACGCTGAGGTCGGGCAGGGTAGCTACACTGGGGTTCCAGGGCGAAATATTGGAACCGGCTTTGCGTTTCTCACCATCCCACTCGCGGTAATAAATCACCATACCGGGCTTGGGGGCCCGGATGGTGAAGGCCTTTTCTAGCTTCTGCAGGGCCTCGTATTTACGCCGTTGCTGGGTAAGGTTAGCGGCCGCTTCCTGCATTTTCGCTTCGCTTTGTTCTTGGATGATCTGGTAATTTTCCTTGGCCTGCCGTAGGCTTTGGCGCAGTTTTTCGAGGTTTAGTTTTATACGCTGAATGGTGGCCGGTGGCTCGTATTTACTTTGTTTGAGTTCTACTTTTTTCTGTTTGAGATCAAACTCCAGCGACTCCAGGTTGCTCCGTTCCTGACGGAGTTGCAGGGCGGTGTCCAGTTTGGTTTGGGTGTACTGGCTGCGAGCTTTTTCCAGCTCGGTAAAGACCGAATTGAGGCGGGTGCTCAGGTCTGTTTTGTCCAGCTTAGCTACCACGTCTCCTTCTTCTACATAGGACCCTTCGGGCACCAGGTCGGCTATTTTAATGTTGTAGAGCCCGTAGCGGCGCATACCATCGGGACCGCGGATCTCTTCGGAGTTGAGTGCCATGAGCTCGCCGGTGCTTACTACCACTTCTTCAAAATCAGCCCGAAAGGCTTGGGCTTTGAGGTCGCGTTGGACTTCTTCTTCACTACTAAAGGTGTAGATGAGCAGCCCCAGGAGGAGTAGGCCCACTACGGCAAGGATAATTTGGTTCCGTTTCAAAGGAAAGAGAAACTTAAGGTTAGGAAAGTAGACGACGCCGGGATCATGACCGACATTTTACTCGGGAAAATTTCGAAAGGGCAAGGTAGGAATTTATTGCGAATCCGGGCCCGGGGGAGGCGCTTCTACGCTGCGCACGTAATTGTTTATGACCCGCAGCGAGCGGGCGTATGAACTCCCTCGAAAGCCACGGAGATCCTCATAGTCTACCAGGTGGAGGTAGGCTCTTTCGAGCTGCTGGGCAATGGGATAATAACTCCAGTGCCACTTCTCTTCCCGGTAGCCTTGGTCCCGAAAGCGATGGAAAGGGGTATAAGGCTGGTAAAAGCCGTATTGGGCGGCGTGGGCCTGCAACCACCGGTATAGTTGGCGTCCGGCTCCGCTTTCGAAGTACTCATTATTTAAGGCATTGAGGTCTACCTCGGTACCCCAATGATGCCGGCTGGTGCCGGGCATGGAGCTGTAGCGAAGGATACGCCGGGCGCGGGTGTTTTCGGGGGGGCCGTAGCTCTGCCATTTGCGGTTCCAGATACCGGCCTGGTAGCGCCAGTTTCGCGTGGCCGAAACAATGGTGAGGGTGTGTCCAGCCTGCCGGGCCGCCTGCAGCATTTCCTGGTAGGCCCGCCACACTTCTTTTCGCAAGTACATGCCGCTCCGGCTGGCATACCGGGGCGGAATGGCCACAAAGTGGGGATGCTGGCGTGGTACGAAGCGGCCTGTTAATTCCGCTTTGCTGTAGCGGGGAAGGGATACATTTGGCCGCCAGGCCGCCGAAAAAAACAGGCTGAGGGAAAGAAGCAGGGGCAGGATTCTCATATGCGGGGCAGTTGGGCAAAGCGGCGACGCCGGCGAAGGTAAAACTGGGCCACGACACGGAAAGGGGCGAGCCCTTTGAGCTGTTCTTGGGAAACCTGGGCGCGGCGGCGCCGGCGTTCTTTTAGCAGCTGGGGAAGACGGCTGTAAAAATGGAAATGAGCTCGTAAGATGGCGCTCACATGCCTGGGCTGGCGCCGGGCTAAAAAGAGAAAGCCGGCCAAGCCATCTAATAAAAGCCGCTGTCCTACAACGCGGAGGTGACGGCCGGGAGAAAAATTTAAAAAACTAATTATGAGAGAATTACGGAAATTAAGGTAGGTCTTCTGCGGGGAGGACTCCTGGAGCGTGGCGCCGCCCAGGTGGTATACGACGGAGGCGGGCTCGCAGGCTACCCGGTAGCCGCGCTGCTGGAGGCGCCAGCAAAGGTCGATCTCTTCCATGTGGGCAAAAAGGGCCTCGTAAAGCCCACCTACCTGGCGAAAGGCATCGGCGCGGATCACCAGGCAGGCCCCGCTAGCCCAAAAGCAGTGCTGAAAATCATCGTACTGCC
>CAJXMS010000040.1 GCA_913056475.1 uncultured Bacteroidota bacterium | reverse complement strand
GCAATACGACTCCCTGAACCACATGCTTTACGTGGCCCAGGGCGGGAATACCAACGCAGGAGCACCAAGCAACAACTTTGCTTTCCTCTGCGAAACCGCCCTTTCTGCTGCTATTCTTACGGTAGACCTCAATGCCATAGACGCCCTTCCCCTCCAGTACGATACAGTAACTGGAGATTATTACCGCTATGACCTACCCACCGTAGATGATCCCACCAGACCTAATGTGAATGGGATCACCGACCCCAATCAAGCCGGCTATACTGGCTTAGACCAGGGCGACCCCTTTGGCGGAAATGATGGCCTCAACCAAGCTCGCTGGACCGTGGGGAGTCCCGTTCAGGTATATGCCGGAGGCTTTCGTAATGTATACGACCTGGTACTGACGGAAGACCGCAAACTTTATACCTGGGACAACGGTGCCAATGCCAACTGGGGCGGCCATCCTGCCGCTGAAGGCGTGGGCACTGCCACCAATGACTGGGTACCCGGAGAACCAGGCTCCACCGGTCCTGGCCCCAATGATGCCCAGGTAAACAATAAAGATGGCCTGCACTACGTAACCGGTCCGGGCTATTATGGCGGACATCCTACGCCCATCCGAGCCAATCCCTCCGGCGCTGGACTTTTTACGCACGACCATGCCAATGGCAGCGGAGGAAGCAACGGGGGTTGGCGCACCAGTTTTACCGGCAATCCCGCCACCAGCTTACCAGCCGACTGGCCCCCGGTGGACCCCTCCCTTGCCATGCCCATCGAAGGCGATTTTCAAAACGCCGGCGTAGACGATCCGTCCCTTTACACGGTTACCTCTTCAACCAACGGTATTACCGAGTACACCGCCAGCAATTTTAACGGAATTCTTAAAGGCAACCTGCTGGCTGCAAGCTTTAACGGAAACATTTACCGAATAGACCGCAACGATACCGGAAGCATCGATGGGCCCGGGGATGTGACCATTTTCGCCAATGGTTTTGGCGCCGTACCGCTAGACGTAACTACGCTTGGGGATAACAGCCCCTTTCCCGGCACCGTATGGGCAGCCACCTATGGCAGCAATGCCATTACCATCTTCGAGCCTCAGGACTACGTAGCCTGCGATGGCAACTATGATTCCAGCCTCGACGAAGATGGCGATGGCTACACCAACGCTGACGAGCTCGACAACAACGGAAACCCCTGCAACGCCAGCACCGTACCGCCCGATAATGATGGAAGCCTGATCAATGGCTTTAAAGTCTCTGACCTTAATGATCCGGACGATGACGATGATGGCCTTCTCGATAGCACGGATGCACTGGCCCTGGATGCTTCCAACGGCCAAAACCTGTCCCTGCCCTTTGACTACCCCCTCCTCAACGGCGATCCCGGCTTCGGGCTGTATGGACTGGGATTTACCGGTTTTGCCACCAACAAGGAGGACGATTACCTCCAACTCTTTAAAAATGAAGAAAACAGCCCGGTAGAACTTATTGCGGGCGGTGCCGTCGGACTGCTGAGTATCAATGATGTGCCAGCGGGAAGTATGCTAGCAGGGCGCAATGATCTTAAAAATGGTTTCCAATTTGGCTTTTCGCTTAATCAGCAAACGCCACCTTTTGCCTTGGAAGCCAAAATGCTAGGGCCCGTTTTTCAGGGTTCGGCCTCCGGCCAAATGTTCAATGGGGTGCAGCTCGGCGATGGCTCCCAATCAAACTACCTCAGCTTGCTGGTACATGCCAATGCCGGCCAACCCCAGCTGCGCCTCGTCACCGAGATCAATGACAGCGCCACCATCCAAAACTTTAACTTGGCCAACCTGGCCAGCGCCGCCGAGCTCAGCCTTACCCTGGAAGTGAATATGCTCGATAGCACCTTCCGGCCCATGGCAGATGCCGGCAATGGCCCGGTAGCCCTAAGCGCTGCTCAAAACATCCCTCCTACCCTATACCAGCATTTTGCATCATCTGCGGCGGTGTATGGGGTGGTAGCCGGCCGGGATAGTACGGATAGTCTTTTTAATGCGACCTGGGATAACTTAGAGGCTTATTACCTGGCCAACAGCAACAAAGGAAACTGGACCTATCTCAATGATGGCAGCAATTGCCAGCCGCTTGGCAGCACGGGTGGCTGCCCTCAAGGCCGCCACGAAGCCGCCTATGTAAAAGTGGGCAACCGCTTTGTTCTCCTGGGGGGGCGAGAACATGGTAGCAACGTAAATCTTTATGATCCTGCCACGGACACCTGGACTCAAGGGGCCGCCCCCGGCTTTTCGCTCCACCACTTTCAGGCCGTAGCCCACGAAGGACTGGTTTACGTTCTAGGGGCATTTACCGGAAATTTCCCCAATGAAGATCCCGTACCTCAAATTTATGTGTATGACCCCCAGGGGGATCAGTGGCATAAAGGGCCTACTATTCCGGCCGCCCGCCGGAGAGGTTCTGCCGCGGCGGTGCTGCACGAAGGCCAATTTTATATCCTGGGCGGCCTTACCAATGGCCACCAATCTGGCTGGGTGCCCTGGCTCGACCGCTTTGATCCGGCTACCAACACCTGGACCGCCCTGCCAGATGCCCCTCATAGCCGCGACCACTTCCACGCGGTAAGCCAGGGCCAAAAATTATATGCGGCGGCGGGTCGCAATACGGGAAAAACCAGTGTCTTTGCAGACGTGATCCGGGCGGTAGATGTGTACGACTTTGACCAACAGAGCTGGACCACCTTGAGCGACAGCCTCCCTAAAGGCCGAGCAGGCAATGCAGCTGCCCTGCTGGGCAATGAACTATTGATCATAGGGGGCGAGTCTACGCAGCCCAATGCCCATAATGAAACGACCGCCCTTGACCTAAACCAGGAAACCTGGCGCCGTTTATCCCCGCTGCAAGAAGGCCGTCACGGCAGCCAGGCCATCGTACACCAGGGGGCCGTTTACCTTGCTTCCGGGTCTGGCTCCCAGGGAGGCGGTCAGCTTCCCAGTCAGGAGGTATTCACATTTGGCCCCCAGGCCCAACCCTCCGCCCTACAGGCTCTGACAAGGGGCCACTTAGCGCTGAGCGATACCCTCCTGGACTTGAGCCAAACCGCTGCAGGAGATACCGTCTACAAGAATATTTACCTAAGGCATGATCATGGCCAGCAGGCCGTTCTGATCGACTCGGCGCTCCTCAATGCTACTGGGGGCCACTGGCAGTGGCGCACGCCCTACGGCCTTCCCTACCACCTAAGCCCCGGGGATAGCCTGCCAGTAGAACTGCAATATATCGCCACTACCGCGGGGGACGCTTCCCTGAGCTTTATCAACTCAAGCGCTCATACCCCCCAGGTGCGGCTCATAGGGAAAGCGCAAACTGGAAAAGGGCTTTATATCAATGCCGGAGGGGGAGACTATACGGCAAGCAATGGCCTCGTATTTTCAGCGGATGAGTATTTTACCGGAGGCAATACTTTTAACAGCAACCAGGCCATAGCTAATACTGCTGACCCTAGCCTCTATCAGACGGAAAGATGGGCGGCCAATTTGACCTATGAAATACCGGTAGAGCCCGGGAATACCTACCAGGTAACCCTCCACCTGGCCGAAATATACGGGGGAGCCCAGCAAAGCGGCGCCCGGGTTTTTGACGTTTTCCTGGAAGGGCAAAAAGTACGGGAAAACCTGGACATCTACGATACCGTGGGAGGCTACTCGGCGCTACTGCTGAGCTTCCAAACCCCGGTAAACGATTCTACGCTAAACCTGGAAATGATAGCCAGCCAAAACAATGCTAAACTGGCCGCCCTGGCGGTAGAACCCCTTCTAAATGGAAATGGCCCCCTCCTGGTGGCCCAGCCCAATCAGCATTATTTCCAAAATACGCCGATAACGGACACCAACCAATTCCAGTTTACCCTCCAAAACACCGGAACTACTCAAGCTCAGGTAGATAGCTTCCGGATAAGGGGGCCCCAAGCAAGTGATTTTTACACCGATCTATCCACGGGCACTACTATTTTAAGCGGCTACAATACAAGCTTCACCGCTTTCTTTGGCCCTCAGACCCAAAACCCCGTAGTGCGGGATGCTACGCTTGAGCTCTTTTACAACGGCAGCAACAGCCCGCTGATGGTGCCCCTCGGAGGGGAAGCGGGGTGTCCCGCGGCCGGCACCACCTGTGATGACGGCGATAGCACAACCATAAATGACGTGGAAGACGGTAATTGCCAATGTGCCGGTACACCGGCACCGGCCAAGCCCTACGTAGAAGTATTTATCAATGCCGGAGGCCCCAGCTATACCGCTGGCAATGGCGACCATTACCTGGCTGATCAGTATTTCCTTAACGGCAGAAAGAGCTCCACCAGCCAAACGATCAATGGCACCACCGATCAAGCACTCTACCAAACCAGCCGCTGGAACCCCGTGCTGGAGTACGCTATCCCGGTGCCTCGCGCAGATACCTTTTTGGTGACCTTAGAGCTCGCGGAAAACTGGAACGGTGCCTTTGCCATAGGCCAGCGCGTATTCAATGTGGCGGCTGAAGGGCAAACCCAACTGGAAAATATCGATCTCTTTCAAGAAGTGGGAGCAAACACGGCAACCAGCAAATCCTTTCCGGTAGCGGTGACTGACGGTACCCTTGATCTGTACATGAACGCTAGTGCCAATAACCCTACCGTAAACGCCATACGGGTAGAAAGTATGGGGGCGCTGGATAGCACGGCCAAGGTAAATCTGGCCCCCCCTCAGCTAAGCCTAAGTGGTTCCGCCCAGGGTCAGGATAGCGCGCAGTTTATCCTGTCTAATGCCGGCCTGCTGCCGGATACCCTGCAAGGACTGCAGTGGCAAAACCAGGGCCATTTTACCACCAATTTGGGCGTAGGCACGGTGATCCCAGCCAGCAGCAGCCAAAACTATCTGCTCTACGCCAACCTGGGAAATGCCGGCACGAGCCAGGCAACCCGCCTAAAAATATACTTTTCCAGTGGGGACAGCCTGATACTCGATGCCAACGCTACCGCTCAATGCCCCGCGGCTGGCACCCCTTGCGACGATGGCGATAGCACCACGGTAAACGATGTGGAGGATGGCAACTGCCAGTGCGCGGGAACAGCACCCACCCCCTCCAATCCTGGCGTACAGATCCTCATCAATGCTGGGGGGCCTGCCTACACGGCCGCTAATGGCGATCAGTACCAGGAAGACCAGTACTACCTCAATGGCAGCCCCAGCTCAACTGGTCAAACTATTAGTGGCACGACAGATCAACCGCTTTACCAAACCAGTCGCTGGAACTATATCCTGGAATATGCTATTCCCGTACCTAAGGTAGATACCTTCCTGGTAACCCTGGAGCTTTCCGAAAATTGGAACGGGGCCTTCTCCCCGGGTAAGCGCGTATTTGATGTGGCCGCCGAAGGAAAGACCCAGTTGGAAAGTGTTGACATTTATCAAGAAGTGGGTTCCTACACGGCCACCACAAAGACCTTCCAGGTGCCGGTAAACGATGGAACCCTAGACCTCTATATGACCGCCTCGGCCAACAATCCTAGCGTAAACGCCATCCGGGTAGAAAGTATGGAAGCTATGGACAGCAGTGCCCAGGTAAGTCTAACCCCCCGCCAGCTCAGCTTAAACGGCGCCGAGCAAACCATCGATAGTGCCCAATTCACCCTGGCCAATAACGGCCTGCAAGCAGATACCCTGCAGCAAATCCAATGGCAAAACCAGGGCAACTTTAGCACCAACTTGACCCCCGGCACGCGATTACCCTCCAGGAGCAGCCAGAGCTACCAGCTTTTTGCAAATCACGGGGCAGCTGGAACAGGTCAGTCCGCCCAGCTTAAGCTTTTCCTGACCAGCGGCGACAGCCTGGTGCTGGATGCCCATGCAAACGCCCAATGTCCGGCGGCCGGAACCCCATGCGATGATGGCGATAGTACCACCGTAAACGATGTGGAAAATGGCAATTGTCAATGTGCGGGAACACCCAGTGGAGGTGCCACTCCCGATGGAGTTTATATCAATTGTGGAGGCTCTTCCTACCGCAGCCAGGCAGGAGCTCCATTCATCCCCGACCAGTACAGCGTAGGCGGAAGACGGGGCAGCTACAGCGGGCCGGTGGCTAATACGCCGGATGACAGTCTCTTCTTTTCCAGCCGATGGGGAAAAAACATGAGCTATTACATCCCCCTCAGCCAAAACGGCACCTACCTGGTAAAGATCTACCTGGCAGAAACCTGGCCTGGAGCCTATAAAGCTGGCAAAAGGGTATTTGACATTCTCATGGAAAACAAGCTAAGATTTGATGACGTGGATGTTTTCCAGGCCGTAGGAGCGGAAACCGCCCTTATCTTAACGGATACAGTGCAGGTAAACGATGGAGAGCTGGCCATCCAAACAGAAGCCAGCAGCAACAATAGCGCCATTAATGCCTTGGCCATCACCCCGCTGAACACCTACCCTGCCAAACGCGGAAACGCGTCTAATCGCTCGGCACAAGAATGGACAGCTTACCCAAATCCCCTCGTGGACCATGGTCAGTGGAGGATAGAGCCAAACCATAGCCCCGAGAACAGCTGGCATTGGCACCTTTACAATATGCATGGCCAGCTTATTAAGGAAGGCAGCCTTACCGGAAAAGCTGCTCTGCCAGCTCAAAACCTGCCTGCTGGGAGCTATCTCTTGGAATTACAAGCTGGGGAAACCATACAAAGACTCCGCTTACTAAAACAATAAGCAGCTACGCCTTCAAAGAACCCAATGCTATTCAGAAACCCGTTTCTGAATAGCATTTTTATTTTCAGGCATTCCCTCGACAGCGCTTGCTGCAATATTTAACGGCGGCCCAATTTTTGGCCCACTTTTTACGCCAGGTAAAAGGCCTTCCGCACACGGGGCATATCTTTTCGGGCAGCGGCTTCTTTTTCATGGAGAATCAACATTTTGACCCTTCAGCAGGTTTAGGCTACATGTCAAATCCCATCCGCCGCCTGGCCCTGGTGCTGGGAGATCAGCTTTTCCCTCACCATCACGCCTTAGAACCCGATGAAGCCACGCTTTTTTTCATGGCCGAGGACCTCGGGCTCTGCAGGCATTACCAGTACCACCAACAAAAATTGGTGCTTTTTCTCAGCGCCATGCGGCAGCATGCTCGGGCCCTTGGCCAAATGTATCCCGTCCAATACTGGAAGCTGCACGATGGAAAAAGAGACCTTTCATACGAAGATAAACTGGCCCAGTGCCTATCCAAACACCCCGGTATAGAAGAGCTGGTAACCTACCGAATTGACGACGCTTTTATGGATCGGCGCATTCGAAATCTTTGCGCCCGGGAAGGAATTGTTCTGAAAGAGGTAGAAAATCCCAAGTTCCTCTTCCCCCTGGCAGATTTCGACCGCTACCTCCAAGAAAATAAGAAGCCCTTTCTCCACACCTACTATCAAAGACAAAGAAAAGCCTTGGGGGTGCTGCTCGATGAGGACGGAAAACCTCGTCACGGCCAATGGAGCTTTGATGCCGACAACCGCAAAAAGCTTCCCAAAAACGCCGTACCACCGCCAATCCCGCAGCCCGAACAAAACGCCACTGTTCGGGAAGTCATCGAACTGGTTCGAACTACCTTTCCCCAGCACCCGGGCGATGCCCGGGAATTTGCCTGGGCCACTACCGCCGAAGAGGTCCATCACCAATTCCATCACTTTTTGGCCCATCGCTTTCAGGAATTCGGTCCTTACGAGGATGCCTTTGAAGCAGACCAGGTTTTTCTCTATCATTCCGTTCTATCCCCATATCTGAACATAGGTCTTATAACCCCTTCCGAAGTATTAGAGAAAAGCCTGGCCTATGCCGAACAAAATGCGGTCAATTATGCCAGCTTGGAAGGCTTTGTGCGGCAAATAATGGGCTGGCGGGAGTTCCTTCGGGGCATGTACCACCGGCAAGATCTTACGGGCAATCATTTTGGCCTGGAACGCAAGCTAACTGCTTCCTGGTACGATGGTACTACCGGGATACCCCCGCTGGACGACACCATCAAAAAGGCGCAAAAAAACGCTTACTCTCACCATATTGAGCGGCTTATGGTAGTGGGCAACATTATGCTGATGGCCGGCCTACACCCCGATGAAGCCTACCGATGGTTTATGGAAATGTACATCGATAGTGCTGATTGGGTCATGGTACCCAATGTTTACGGAATGAGCCAATTTGCGGATGGCGGCATCTTTGCTACCAAACCTTACATTAGCGGAAGCAATTACCTTCGCAAGATGAGTCATTACCCAAAAGGTCCCTGGTGTGACGTGGTAGACGGCCTTTACTGGCGCTTCATCGATCAAAAGCGTGATACCTTTGGGGCCAATGCCCGAATGGGAATGATGCTGGCCACCTTAAACAAAATGGACTCCGAGAAGAAAGACCGCATTTTCACCGCTGCCGAAAACTGGATCGACCAAAACACCCAATGCCCATGAGTCGTACCCCCGAAGCCCCCATTTATGACCTTGCCCTGGTAGGTGCGGGCGGTGCCAACCTACTGGTTTTGCAGGCCCTTGAGAAAAATGGCTGGCTTCGCGGACACGATTTGCTCATTATAGAACCCGATACACAGAAGGGTAATGACCGTACCTGGTCTTTCTGGACGGACCAAACCGACCCCGCCTACGAACTTTACCACGAAGTAGTAGAGCATCAGTGGATCAGGCTCTCCGCTACGCCAAAATGGAAGATAAAGCCGCTCACTTACCGCTACGTTCAAATTCGCTCCGCCAAGCTCTACCAACACGCCCGAGGCGTGGCCGCTCATTATGACCGAACCCACTGGAAGTGGGAATCAGTAAAGAAGCTTAAACCGGAAGAAGACCGCGTGGAGCTGCACTTTCAAAATGGCGGCATCGCCCAGGCCAGACACGTACTAGACAGCCGCCCTCCCCAAAAGTCTTCCCTGGAGGGCATTGTTTGGCAATCTTTCGTCGGCTGGCGCGTTCGGTGCCCAGGGGCCAAGTGGGACCCTACGCATGCCGTTTTGATGGACTTTGACATCCCGCAGGATAAACAAACGCAGTTCATTTACTTCCTGCCCAATTCCGCAGAGGAAGGCCTCTTAGAGCTTACCCGCTTTTCGCCAAAAGTCCTCTCCGAAGAAGAGGCGCTTCCCTACTTACGAAACTATCTGGGCAAAAACTTACCTAACTGCTATATTGAGGAAAAGGAAATCAATCGCATTCCGATGACCATGCGATTAAAGGGCCAAAAACCGCACCCCCGTATCTTACCGGTAGGCGGTGCAGGCGGGGTGGTAAAACCCAGTACTGGTTATGCTTTTAAGAATATGGCCAAGCACGCCAAGGCTATTGTGGAGGCGCTGGAGTCCGGAGAGGAATTGCCGCTTTACCGGCAAGCCCCCTTGTATGCCTTTTGCGACACCCTTCTATTGCGCATTCTGCAAGACGATCCCTCCCAAGGGAGTATTCTCTTTAAAACCTTTTTTAAAAAGAGTGAATTGCCGGTGGTTTTCCGCTTCTTAGATGAGGAAGCCAAGACTACCCAAGTGTTAAATATCATGCGTCGAATGCCCTGGCGGCCATTTTTAAATGCTCTCTGGCGCCAAATAACGGACCCCCGCCGCCCTTAAACTTGCTGCCCATGTGCGGCCTTTAACTGCTTATCGACCATGGCCAGACCCTCTCTAAAACTATGAGGCCTATACCCCAATTCCCGGCGCGCTTTATCTATGATGAAACCCGTTCTGGGGGGGCGTTTGGCCGGTTGATTGAGGGTTTCAGAGCTCACCCGTTTTAGCAGGTCTTTGTCCAGCTTCCAGAAATCAGCAATTTGCTCTACTAGTTCAAAAATGCTAAAAGTCCGGGGCCCGCTCACGTGGAAGACCCCGGTGGCCTTTTTCTCCGCTGCCAAGACACAGGCCTCGGCCAGATCTTCCGCCAGCGTGGGGCTGCGGTATTGATCATCTACTACTTGAATGGGAGCGCCCTTTTGGAGCGCTCCCTTAGCCCAGAGTACGATGTTGGACCGGCTCAGTTCCTCCGCTACACCGTAAACGAGGATGGTACGCAAAATAGCTACTGGCAAGCCACTTTGCTGCAGTAACTCTTCCCCCTTAAGTTTGGAAGAACCATAAATACTCAAAGGATAAGGTTGGTCGCTCTCCCGGTAGGGCCCCGCCTTTCCGTCAAAGACAAAGTCAGTACTCAGATAAACTATCCGGGTTTGGTAGGGCTGGCAAGCAGCGATGAGAAGTTCCAGCGCCTTTACATTTTGTTCTTCACAGGCCGCCGGATTTTCGTGACAACGATCGACGTGGGTCATAGCCGCGGTATGAATAATCACATCGGGGCGGAAGTCGCCTACCACCCGCTCCCAGTCTGGTGCTTGGGTAATGTCCAGGGAGCGATATTGGTAGCCTTCTGTTTTCCGAAGCCGGTTTTCCCCGCGGCTGGTGGCCATTAAGCGGTGGCTGGCATTTCCGGCAAGCCGGTATACGAGTTTTTGGCCCAGAAGACCGTTAGATCCGGTAAGGAGTATTTTCATGTCTCTTTAGTCTGAAGAGAAGGTTTGTAAAAATTGATGGAGACTTTGGATTTGCTCGGCTTTTCCCAGTACTACCAGGCTGGCATCGGGACTTAGGATCTGGTCGATTCCCGGATTTACCACGTAGCCTTTCTGGGGGTCTTTGATACCAATGACGGTGCAGCCGGTTTTTTGGCGTATCAATAAATCCCCTAAGCTCAATCCCGTTTGATAATGAGGCACATCAGTAAGGCGGACCTCTTCCATATTAATTTCGGAACTTCCTTCAACGGAGAGCCTATCCAAGAACTCCACCACGGTAGGGCTCATCACCAGCGTAGCCATGTGGGCACCCCCTACGGCCTCTGGCATTACCACCGCATCTACGCCTGCCGCTCTTAACTTCTTTTCGGTATTGGCATTACTGGAGCGGCTAATAAGCCGAATATCCCGCCGAAGTTCCCGCACTGATATCACCACAAAGAGATTTTCGGCATCCGTATTCAAAGTAGTAATAAGGGCCGAAGCCCTTTCGATACCGGCTCTTTTCAAGACTTCATCGTCGGTAGCATCGCCTTCCAGATAAAGCACCTCATCAGGGGGTACTTCCTGTCGTATCACTTCTACATTGCGCTCAATTACCAATACATCTTGCCCGTAGGCTTTTAACTTTTGATAAGCCCTTCTCCCGTTCCGGCCAAAACCACAGATTATAACGTGGCCCTGTAGTTTTTTAATTTGTGCGTTCAACTTGCGGTTGGTAAGAAATTGTTTTAGTTCACCCGAAACCAAGGCCTGGGTGATTCGGGATATTCCAAAGGCGAAGGTCCCAAAGCTAACGATGATTAAGATAATGGTGAAAACCCGGGCCGCATCGCTTAATACCTTGACCTCTTGGAAGCCTACGGTACTTACCGTTATAATGGTCATGTAGAGGGCCTTAATCCAATCTAAGCCTTCGTAAAAATGATAGAATAAAGTGCTCAACAACACGATACCTATGACCAGTATCAGAATAATTTTGAGCTGTTGAAAGGTAGAGTTATGGGGCATGCTTGCCAAAAACCACTATTGCTCAGAAATCCAGAACCGAATAACGCCTGCTGCGCATATATTCTTTTATGCGAATCCAAAAAGCCAGCATCAAGTAGACAATAAGCGGGGAACCAAAGGTTAAAAATGAAAGGTAAATAAAATAACAGCGTACCACGCCGGGCGCTATGCCGATTCGTTCGCCGGTGCGGCTGCATACCTCGAATCCCCTTTTTTCACAATAAGAGCGTATTTTCTCGATCATTCTGCTTGCGCCAGAAGTTTTGTTCCGATGCCGCAAGATAGGCATTTTTTGGGGCTGCAATAGCGTTTGTAAAGTTGGTACTGGCCCTGAGTCTGAAAAGCGGACTCCTGCGGAAAGCCAATGGCGCGGTAAACCCGAGTAATTCGGTTATTTTCAGGACCTAGCTGCTCCAACCAATCAAAAGCGATTTGTTGATATCTTTCCAGTCCTTTGGCGCGACCATACTCAAAAGCAAACGGGGCGATAACATTGATTACAAGGTTGTTAGCGGTGGAATGGCCCATACCAGCCGGGTGCACGCTGGTGGGGTTTCCAAGCC
>CAJXMS010000039.1 GCA_913056475.1 uncultured Bacteroidota bacterium | reverse complement strand
CCCATGGCCTCTAAAGCGCTTAATCAGATTATTCGCGATGCCCACTGGGCCGAGCTGGACTTCATGCAGGTAGACTTACCACCCGGTACGGGCGATATCCATCTCAGTCTGGTGCAGGCGGTTCCCATCACCGGGGCGGTGATCGTAAGCACCCCGCAGCACGTGGCCCTGGCCGATGCCCGCAAAGGGGTGGGCATGTTTAAAGTGCCTAATATCAATGTTCCCGTCCTGGGGCTGGTGGAGAACATGGCTTACTTCACCCCCGCGGAGCTACCGGACCACAAGTACTACCTCTTCGGGCAGGAAGGGGTGCAAAACCTGGCCCGCGAGCTGCAAGTGCCTTTCCTGGGCGAAATACCGCTCGTGCAAAGCGTGCGCGAAAGCAGTGACGTAGGCCGTCCGGCCGCTCTTCAGGAAGGGACCCCCACCAAAGAGGCCCTGGAAGCCATGACGCGGAAAGTAGTGGAATCTTTAGTGCGTCGTAACGAGGAAATGCCCCCCACCGAAGCTACCCGTATTACCACCATGGCGGGGTGCTCGGCCGTCAAAAAATAAGCTTATGGAAAACAGAGAAGACATCATCCGTCGTATCGGCGTTGGCCTGGAAGAAATCCGCCCTTTCCTCAAATCCGACGGAGGGGACATCAGTTTCCTGGGCCTGGACGAAGACGGCACCGTACACGTCAAGCTCCACGGCGCTTGTACCGGCTGCTCCGTGAACCAAATGACCCTCAAGAGCGGCGTGGAGATGACCGTCAAAAAACACGCGCCAGAAGTTCAAAAAGTGGTTGAAGAAGACCTTCCGCAAAACGCATGAAATGAGTGACCAAATCCAGACGCTTCCCAAAGTAACGATTCACTTTGCTGGCGATTCCGGTGATGGCATTCAGTTGGCCGGTTCCCAGTTTACCAATACCACCGCCCTGGCGGGCAATGACCTGAGTACTTTCCCCGATTTTCCCGCCGAGATCAGGGCCCCCATGGGTACCGTGGCTGGCGTTTCCGGCTTTCAGATCAACTTTGGCAGCGAAGCCATCGAAACCCCCGGCGGCCGGCCTGATGTACTGGTGGCTATGAACGCGGCGGCTTATCGAAAAAACATAGGCAGCTTAAAATCCGGGGGCGTTGTGGTCCTGGATACCGCAGGCTTTGATAAGCGCAACCTCAAACTGGCCGGTTATGGTCCCGAAGAAAGTCCCCTGGCCCAAAAACCGGATCATCTCCAGTTTTACGAAATTGACGTTACTAAACTCAACCGCGAAGCCCTCTCCGATCTGGACCTGGGACGCAAGGAACGCGACCGCTCTCGCAACCTCTTCGTGCTGGGCTTCCTTTATTTCCTCTACCATCGTCCGCTTCAACCCACCCTGGATTTTCTCCGCGATAAATTTGAATCTCAGCCCGTGGTGTGGGAAGCCAATAAACGCTCCCTTCGGGCTGGTCATCACTACGGCGATACCATCGAAGCCCTTACCCGCTATCGCATTGAAAAAGCGGAACTCCCGCCCGGAGAATACCGCAATGTAACCGGTAATGTGGCGCTTTCCCTGGGCTTGCTGGCCGCTTCGGTGCGCAGTGGCCGAAGCTTATTTTACGCAGGCTATCCGATTACCCCCGCCTCGGATATTTTGCACGAGCTCTCCCGCCACAAGAATTACGGCGCGCAAACCTTCCAGGCGGAAGACGAAATAGCCGCCATTACCGCCGCCATTGGTGCTTCCTTTGGCGGGCAGCTGGCGGTAACGGCTACCTCCGGCCCCGGCATGGCCCTTAAAACCGAAGGCCTGGGCCTGGCCTTGATGCTGGAACTACCCCTGGTGGTGGTAAATGTGCAGCGAGGCGGCCCCAGTACCGGCCTGCCTACCAAAACGGAACAAAGCGACTTGCAACAAGCCCTCTACGGGCGCAACGGCGAGTCGCCTCTGCCCGTTCTGGCCGCCAGCTCCCCGGCCGATTGTTTCCAAACCGCCTTTGAAGCCGCCCGCATTGCCCTGGAGCACATGACGCCCGTTATCCTTCTCTCGGACGGCTACCTCGCCAATGGCTCGGAACCCTGGCGCTTCCCCAGCACGGAGCAGCTTAACCCCATTCAGCCTCCCCTGGCCGCCAACGCGCCCCATGACAAGACCCCCTACCGCCCTTACCAACGGGACGAGCGCCTGGTACGTGAATGGGCCCTGCCCGGGCAAGCTGGTCTGGAGCACCGCGTGGGCGGCCTGGAAAAAGAAGTGGAAACCGGCCACGTGAGCTATCATCCCGAAAACCACGAGACCATGGTGCGCCTGCGGGCCCAAAAAGTGCAAAAAGTGGCGCATGATTATCCCGCCACCCAGCTGGTACAAGGCAGTAAAGACGATAAGCTGCTCATCGTAGGCTGGGGGCATACCCTGGGCGCTATTAAAGTAGCCGTGCGCCGAATGCGGGAAAAGGGCCATCCCGTCGCTCAGTTGCACCTCAAGCACATTTGGCCCCCGGCCCAGGACCTTCCCGCGCTCCTGCAAAGCTTCCCCCAAATCCTTGTGCCGGAGCTCAACGATGGCCAGCTCATTCACCTCTTGCGCGATCGCTTCCTGGTGGCGGCCCAGGGCCTCAATAAAATCCAGGGTAGACCATTCCTGGCCGACGAAATTGAAGATGAAGCCCTTAAAATGCTAAGTAATGACTGAAACGCCTCCTACAACATACAAGGCAAAAGATTTCTCCAGCGATCAGGAAGTAAAATGGTGTCCCGGCTGTGGCGACTATAGCATCCTCTCCCAAATGCAGAAGGTGCTCCCCGAGCTGGGCATCGCCCGGGAAAACATCGTTTTCGTCTCGGGCATCGGTTGTAGTTCCCGCTTTCCCTACTACATGAACACCTACGGCATGCACAGCATCCACGGACGAGCGCCGGCCGTGGCTACCGGGCTGAAAATGGCCAACCCAGACTTGAGTATATGGGTGATCACCGGCGATGGCGATGGCCTGAGCATAGGGGGTAATCACCTGGCCCACCTGCTCCGGCGCAACGTGGATGTCAACGTGTTGCTTTTCAATAATGAAATTTACGGCCTCACCAAAGGTCAGTATTCCCCTACCAGCGAGCAGGGCAAATACACCAAGTCCAGCCCCCTGGGCAGCCTTGATCATCCCTTTAATCCCCTCTCCTTTGCCCTGGGTAGCGACGCCAGCTTTGTGGCCCGCACCCTGGACCGCGATCCCACCCACCTGCGCGAAGTCCTACAGGCGGCCGAGCAGCACCGCGGTACTAGCTTCGTAGAGGTGTATCAGAATTGCAATGTCTTCAACGACGGCGCCTTTCAGATCTTTACCGACAAGAAGCAGAAAGCGGCCCACACCTTGTCTTTGCTTCCCGGCGAGCCGCTTGTTTTTGATGAGGGGCGCAAAGGATTGAAAATAAACGGACTAAAACCCGAAATCGTGGACTTAGCGGAGGGAAATTCCCTCAATGACCTCTGGATTCATGACCCCGAAGACCCCACCAAGGCCTATCTGCTCAGCCGCCTTTTTGGCGAGGACGAGCCCCGCGCCCTGGGTCTCATCTACCAGGAAGAGCGCTTTACATACGAGCAGGCCGCCCAGAATCAGCTTGAAAAAGCCCGGGAGGTGATCGGTCCACCGGATTTGGACAGTCTCCTGCGCGGCAAGCATAGCTGGACGGTAAGCTAGGGGATGGCCCTTAATTTAGCCCCGCTTGCCCGCCGGGGTATTCTCCTTTGGCCTCCCGGCCAAATGTGCTGCTGCGCTGCGGGAAGTTTTAGCAACTTTTTCAGCTATATCTACATGAAAACATACCTCTTAAGCGCCCTGCTCTACACCGGTGCCTGCTCCATTCTGCTGGCCCAAAACCCCGGCGAAATGCATTATACCGTGGATATGAATCTGCGGGCCGTGGAAAATGACCTGTTGCCCGTCCAGATCACCCTGCATCAATGGCGCGATTCGGTAGCCGAATTTCAGATGCCCCGCATCATTCCCGGTACTTATGATGTGCACGATTACGGCCGTTTCCTCCAGGGTTTTACGGCCCTCAATGCTGCCGGGGATACCCTGCCCGTAGAGCGGCTCGATACCAATCGCTGGCGTATAAGCCAGGCAGCAAGCCTCCACCAGCTTCACTACCGGGTGGCCGATACCTATGATGCCGAAGAAGACCCCGGAATCTTTGAACCGGCGGGCACTTCCCACGAGCAGGACTCCGTGTACTTGCTCGATAATTTTGGTTACATCGGTTATCTAAAAGGGCATAAAAACCATGCCTTTACTCTCCGTATTCACAAGCCGGCGGGCTTTTATGGCGCCACGGCGCTCACCGGTCAGCGGGGCGATAGCCTGGATCAGTTTCCAGTACCGGATTACTTTACCCTGCATGACAATCCCTTTCTCTATGCCCGCCCGGATACCGCCTGGTACCAGGTAGGTAATACCGAGGTGCTGGTGGCGGCATTCAGCCCCAACGGCATTGTGAAAGCTGATTCGGCCATTGGTCCTATCTCCAAAGTGCTGGACGCCACCGGTAAATATTTGGGCGGCCGCCTTCCCGCGGAAAAATACGCCGTGCTGCTCTACACCTCGCCCTACCAAATGGGCATGGGCTTTGGCGCCCTGGAGCACCACACCAGTACGGTGCTGCACATGCCGGAAATGGACGGCGCCGCTTATTACGATCAGGTACAGGATATTACCGCCCATGAATTCTTTCATATCATCACGCCCCTTCGTATTCACTCGCAGTACGTGAGTAATTTTGACTTTATGGACCCGCGCATGTCCCGGCATATCTGGCTTTATGAGGGCGTTACCGAATACAACTCCCATCTGGCCCAGGTCCGCGATAGCCTCTACACCCTGGGCGCTTTTCTGGACGTGCTGCAAAGCAAGCTTAAGCGGGCCGATAAGTATGATAAAGATATTCCCCTCACCCAGGCCTCTCGCTATACCCTGAGCTTTTTCAAAGATCAATACCTAAACTTTTATCAGAAAGGGGCCCTGGCCGCCATGGCCCTGGATATGCAGCTGATCGATTGGTCGGAAGGCGATTACCGGTTGGTCCATTTGCTGCAAGACCTGGGGCAAACCTTCGGAACGGATACGTTCTTCCGGGATGACCAACTTTTTCAGATCATGGCCCGCGAGAGTGGCTTCCCCCAGCTGGAAGGCTGGCTGGCCCGCTATGTGGGCGGAACGGAACCTTTGCCGCTGAAGTCGCTCCTGGGGAAAGCCGGAATTAGCTATCAAGCTGATACCCTGGTGGATGAGATTACCCTCGGCGGTGTGGATTTTCGCTTTGACCGCGAGCACATGCGCCTGGAAGTTAGTTCGGTAGCAAACCTGGATGCCTTCGGGCGGGACCTGGGCTGGCAAAAAGGGGATGAGCTGCTCAGCCTAAACGGGGAGGAACTCACGCTTCAAAACATACGCGCCACCATAGACGAATACTATCAGCAAACCGAACCCGGCGACAAGGTCAAGATTAAAGTGATGCGCTATGCAGAAGAAGACGAAGAAGGCGATAAGGAAAAGCTAAAAGCACGGGCCACGCTCATTACCGTGCCCAAGAAACATCAGTTTCGCCCTCAGGATGAGCTTTCTTCTGAGCAGCGCGCATTTCGGAAAGCCTGGTTAAATTAAGGGCTGCCCATGGAGCCGGGCCGCCAGGTGAGGTCTCCGCGCTTCTGCTAAGCAAAGCAGAGACGCTTCCGTCCATTGAGAGAGGAGCGGGTTTGGATGCGCCTCCTGAGATAGCTTTCGCTATCATCCCGCTCGCTCCGCCAAGTACCTTCATTAAGGCACATGGAGGGTCATTTTTCCTTGCCACCTCAGGATTATGGCCAGCAAATGGCCAGTAGAGCAAAAGCCCCGTCCAAGCTTTAGGCTGCCATCGGTATAAGGGTGAAGGGGTTATATCTTTCCTTGCTCCTGTCTGGTGGCCCCTTAAAAGCTTCCACCTCCCCAGGGGGGGGCTCGCTCTTTTGGCAAAGATCAGGATTGAGTGAACGGGAAAACGTCTTTTACTTGCGGGCGTTTAGAGAGAAGTAATCTTTTTGGTTCTTTAGAATTTGGTACTGGCGCTTGGTGCTGGGTGACCCCCATCACCGGCTGTTCGGTAGTCGAAGAACTACCTTTGTATTCGTAAATTTGTTAAACCCAAAACAGACGTTAGCAATGCAAGACATAATCAACGGAAACGACACCTTACTGGTAGACGTACGCACCCCTGCTGAGGTAGCCGAACAGAGTGTGCCGGGCGCGGAAAACATTCCCCTGGACACGGTACCCGAAAACCTGGCGACGTTTAAGGAGCACCAAGGTCCCGTGGTGGTGTTTTGCCGGAGTGGGAATCGCAGTGAACAGGCCAAAAACTGGCTTAAGCAAAACGGCGTAGACGAAGTGCATAATGCTGGAGGCATTGGCGACGTTTTAGTGCATAAAATGTAAGATATGATGCGTATCAAAACCACAATTCTCAGTGCCAGCCTAATCCTTACCCTGGGCGCCTGTGCCCAATCAGGCGCAACGGAGGAAGGGGCCGCCACTCCACTACCGCCCCAAAAAGCGCAAAAAGAGCTTCAGGAGCACCCCAATATGGTACTCCTGGACGTCCGCACGCCGCGGGAATACAACAACGGCCACCTCCAGGAGGCCCGGCTGGTAGACTTTTACCAGGAGGATTTCCAAAAGGAGATTGAAAAACTGCCCAAGGATAAGTCCTATCTGGTGTACTGCCACAGCGGCGGGCGCAGTGGCAAAGCGGTGCAGATGATGCGCCAAATGGGTTTTGAGAAAGTCTATGACCTGAAGGGGGGCGTGGCCGCCTGGAATGAGCAAGGCCTCCCCTTAAAAAAAGAACCTTAGACCATGGCAAGTTTCAAGGATTTAACCCAATCGGATAAGCCGGTTTTGATAGATTTTTACGCCGACTGGTGCGGCCCCTGCAAAATGGTACCGCCCATACTTCAAGAGGTGAAGAAAAAGTTGGGCGACCGGGTAAACGTGATCAAAATAGATGTAGATCAAAATCAATCGCTGGCCCAACGCCTGAACATAGCCGGGGTGCCTACTTTGATGATCTATCAAAAAGGGGAGCAGAAGTTCCGCCGCAGTGGCGTGGCTTCCGCCAGCGACCTGGTAAAGCAGCTGGAGCCACTTTTAGCGGCCCATTAAAAGGCGCTTCACGGGCGGTTTGCTAACTGATTTATGGCAGTTTTTTTTCGTCAGAATGGAATGAGTAAATTTGTAATATGCTTTTGCGAATAGCCAGTATCATAATGGGATTGTTCTTGCTCATGGGGCAAGTGTACAACAGTGCCGTTTATGGCTATTATCAATGGCAGTTTGATTATTTCGCGAATGTGCTTTGCGAAAATCAGGAGCGGCCTGAACTGCATTGCGATGGAAAGTGCCAGCTGGCCGAAATGCTGGCACCAGCTGAGCAAAAGCCCGCCCCGGAGCAACTGCCCGTATTTGTTCCCTCTCCTGATCTATTCTTTCAGGGGCAACCCGGGCCTCTTCTAACCGATCCCAAGCCCTCTCCGGCTTATGCAATCGACCGGGTTTTTGGACTGACTCCGGGTATGCGAGAGGTTCCCACGCCTCCGCCCCGTCGGTGGGTTTAGATAGCCAAGCGCCTATGCGCTTGGGGATAAAAGTGGGCGGTCTTAGGCCGCCGCGGATGAGGTGTGTATCCTCATTCCCCCTCTCTTGTTCTAAACTCAATAAAATCCGACGATTATGAAACCCTTTTCAATTTTAAGTAAAACCCCTTTTCTCCTTCTAAGTTTTTCCCTGCTTTTCCTGAGTAGTTGTGATGATGACAACGAGCAGGAGGAAACCCCGCCGGTAAACGCCGGCGTGGAAGGTTACCAATTGCGCCACAATTTATCTTCCGATGCGGGCTATGAAGTAGAGGTATACAGCCCTCAAGCCTATTTTGTGGGCTACAACCGCCTGGCCCTCCGGGTGCGCAGCGGTAGCGGCAACCTCGTTAGTGATGCAACGGTAAAGTTCCTGCCGATGATGGACATGGGCAGCATGATGCATACCACCCCGGTAGAGCAACCCCAGTATGACGCCGATCTTAATGCTTTTGCCGGATCAGCTACCTTCATAATGCCCAGTACCAGTACGGGGCGCTGGACTATGAAGGTTGTTTTGGAAGTACCAGACCTGGCTCTACCTGATACCTTAGAGACAGATATCACCGTAGAAGCAGCTGAGCCGGCCCGGCTCTTTAGCTTTACCGATACTAGCGGGACCGGTTATTTTGTGGCGCTACGGGCCCCTCGGGCCCCTGAGCTGGGGCTCAATCCCTACAGTGTAATGGTATACCAACGCGAAAGCATGATGAACTTGCCGGCCGCTACCGGCCTGGAAGTAGCTATCGAACCCCGGATGCCCAGCATGGGCCACGGTTCTCCCAATAATGTAATGCCGAGTGAAATAGCACCGGGTCATTACGAAGGCGAGGTAAACTTTACCATGTCTGGGCTATGGCGCGTTCATACGGATGTGCTCACCAGCGAGGGCGATACCCTGGCTGGGGATAGCTGGTTTGATATTACCCTCTAAGAGGCTTTCACCAATAAATAGGCGGCACCCGGTTACCTCTTCAAGGTGGCCGGGCTTGCCGCTTATGGTCTGAAAATGCGGATAAAAATGGGGAAAGTTTTGAAAGGGGATAATTCCTCGAATGATCTTGCTAAGCGGCCGGTTTCTCTTTTGGCCGCAGGCCTAAAAATACCGCTGGCCGTGCTGCTGCTGGCAGCGGGCGCTGCGGGCCTGGCACAATCGCCCGATACCACTGACGTACTGGACCGGCATGAAGACCTGACCGAGGTGCTAATCCTGGAGGAGCGGGTAAAGAACGCCGTAGCCCAGCATGCGTTTCGCTACGGTCTGGAAGATAAGCTTAAGGCCCTGGCACCCATTAACTTGGTGGCACGGGGGCCCTATGCTCGCGAGCTGATGTACCGCGGCCAGAGCGGTAACCGGACCCAGGTGCGCGTGGATGGGATGCGCGTGTACATGGCCTGTACGGACCGAATGGACCCGCCGAGCTCCTACGTGGCTACCAATAATCTGGCGGAAATTGCTCTGCAAGATCCGACCGAAGGGGCCCTGCAAAGTGGGCAAGCGGGGGCGGTTAACCTGAAAACGGCCCGGGCGCGCCTGGGCAAACGCCCGGAGTGGCGGTGGAATGCGGGCCTTAGAGGACAGACCAACGGCGGCGGGGCGCAGGCTATGATGAACCTGGAACGCCGAAAGCAAAACTGGGCGGTGCGCCTTAACGGCAGCTGGCAAAAGAGGACTCCTTATATCGATGGCCGGGGCCAAAAAGTGGATTTTACCCAGTATGAAAAACAGAACTGGGCCTTGAGTGGTGTGTACCGCCTGAGCCCTCAAGATAAGCTCCAGGCGCAGGTGGTATACGACCGGGCGGTAGATGTGGGCTATCCTTCCCTTCCCATGGACGTGGGACTGGCCCGGGGCGTGATAAGCAGTATAAGCTATTTGAGTAGCCGGAACTGGGGGCCTTTTGCCGGAGGCCGCGTGAAGGTGTACTTTAACGACATTTTTCACGAGATGGATGATACCCAGCGCCCCCATGTGCCCATGCATATGGATATGCCGGGCTGGAGCCGTACTTACGGGCTTAACGCGCGGACGGGCCAATGGTCGCTGGGCCAGCATCAGCTCAAAGCCCAGGCGGAGCTCTACCACAACTACCGCCGGGCAGAGATGACCATGTACCCGGAAGGAGAGCCTTCCATGTTTATGCTTACCTGGCCAGATGCCCGCCTCAGTGGAGCGGCGCTGGCCCTGACTCACCAGTGGAAATTGAAGCGGTGGTATCTTGACAATTCCCTGCGGCTGGGGGGAGAGGAAACCCGGGTGAGTAGCGCTAACGGTCAGCGGCAATGGGAAGCACAAGGCTATGAAGTTGAGGAGCCTCGCCGGGTGCTGCTGCCGCAGCTGGGCATAAAGATGGGACGTGACCTGGGCGCACGGCAAAGCCTGGAGGCTTCTTTTAGTTATGGCCTGCGGGGCCCCACTACGCCGGAGCGCTACGGCTACTATCTCTTCAATGCCGCAGATGGTTACGATTATCTGGGCAATCCTGATTTACGTCCGGAACGCCTGGCTACTTATGCGCTGGCCTATAAGCTGCGCCAGAAAAACGGGCAGGTAAAAGGAGAGGCCTACTGGCAAGCGTACCGGGACTACATTTTTGGCGCCTTTGAAGAGGGGAGTCCGCTCACCGCTCGATCGCGCGGAATACGACGGTATGCCAATGAAGCAGCGGCTTCTTTTTGGGGCCTTTCGGCGCAGGGGCAATGGCAGCTGAATGCCTGGAATTTAAGGGGCACTTTGAAGTGGAATCAGGGCCAATTAAGCGATGGCGAATATCCGCCTTTATTGCCGCCTTTACAGGGAAGTGTCAATGGAGCTTACAGCTTTAAGGAGCACTGGCAAGTGGGGGGACAGCTTCGCTGGGCCCTGGCTCAGCGCCGGTTCAACCGCGATTTTCGGGAGCGGGCCACGCCTGGCTACGCCTTGGCCGACTGCAGAGTGGCATATCGGGGCCTGCAAAAGTCCTTTGATTGGGAGCTGGCCCTGGCGGGACGGAATTTGCTGGACCAGTACTATTTTCCGCATACCAGCATCAACCGGATTGCTTCTCCGGGCCGTAACCTGGTATTGGAGCTTAAGGTTATGGGGAAGTAGGAGAGACGGGTAAGGCAGAGAACTCATAGGTGGGGGCGGCCCATTCCAGGAGCCAGGGCAGGAGCTTTTTTAGGCGTGGCCAGGCTTTTTCGCTGTCGTGAAGGACTACGATGGAGCCATTCCGCAGAAGGGGTCGGGTATGGGCCCAGCAGCTTTCCGGGCTGCTATGGGGTTGGTAATCGCGGGTAAGTACGTCCCACATCACAATTTGATAACCAAGCTCCTGCACCGTCTGGGCCTGCCGATGGGTCATTTTGCCGTAAGGCGGCCGGAAGAGGGGGGAGGGGCTGCGGCGCGCGCCCTGGAGCACTTCCTCCCTGTACTGGGGGCTGGCGCAGCCCCAGCCTTTGACGTGATGCTGGGTGTGGTGGCCCAGCCCATGGCCTGCTGCTTTCAGGGAGTGAATTATGTTGGGGTAGCGGTCTACGTTGGCGCCGATGCAAAAAAACGTGGCCTGTGCCTGGTAGGCGGCCAGCTGTTCTTGTACCCAGGGGGTGATGCTGGGGTGGGGCCCATCATCAAAGGTGAGATAAAGACGGGGCGGCTGGCAGGGCGGCATACGCCACCAGCGCTGCGGATATAATAAGGGGAAAAGCCAACGCATAGGGGGAACGAAGATAGCGCCCCAGGGAGAACTATATGAAAAAAGCCCCTTTCCAGGGAGGAAAGGGGCCGGATTTATTTTGGGATACTTAGCGGAGTTACTGGGTGGACTGCACCGCCTGCATATAACGTTGGAAGAGGTCGGTTTGCTGTGCACCTCCTTGCTTATCGTCAAAGCGGCCTTTTAAGCGCACCAGCATGCCAAAGTAGCTGCCGGCGGCGTTGGCGTCGCTGGCTACCATTTTACTTTCCTGGCCGGTAAACTGGGCATAGTAAGCCAGTTCTTCTTCCAGGCGGGAAGCGAATTTTTCGACCAGGGCAT
This sequence comes from uncultured Bacteroidota bacterium, assembly GCA_913056475.1. GTDB lineage: Bacteria > Bacteroidota > Bacteroidia > Flavobacteriales > Schleiferiaceae > CAJXMS01. The sequence goes on along the minus strand of CAJXMS010000039.1, from coordinate 489 downwards.
CCGCTTTTTCCTTGGCGCCGGCCATGTAGTAGCCTCTGAGGAGGTTCATGGCAAAGTAATCGAAAGCGAATTTCTCTTCGGGCATGTATTCCATGGCCCGGTCCAATACTTCGATGGCCTTCTCGTTGCGGCCTTCTTTAGCGAGTTCCTTGCCCAGGCGGCCGTAAATATTTCGCAGGTTGAAGGTCACTCGACGGTTGGTTTCGTCCATGTAGTTGTCGAGTTGACCCATGTTCTCGAAGTGAAAGTCCTCCATGAGGTTTTCGTACATGATATCGGTGGCCACCTTGCCGAAGTCCGGGTCTTTTTTCTTGCGCGGGTGGCGGACGGGTACATAGCGGTAAGCCAGACCTTCCAGGCGGAAGTAGTCGTCCAGCCAGAAGTAGCTCTTGGAGCTGTTTCCTACGGTAACGCTGAAGTAGATGGGGCGCTCCCAATCGTTGTGCGCGATGAGGTCTATGACCATGAGGTCGCGCTTGGAGAGCACGC
>CAJXMS010000038.1 GCA_913056475.1 uncultured Bacteroidota bacterium | reverse complement strand
GCGGTTACGCCATGAACTGGCCAACAGCGAAAAAGAACGCGCCGAGAATATCATGATCGTAGACCTGGTGCGCAATGACCTGAGCCGCACCGCCGCGCCCGGTAGCGTCCGGGTGGAAGAGCTCTGCGGCATCTACCCTTTTCCCGCCGTGCACCAGCAAATAAGCACCGTGGCCAGCCGCCTGGATGCGGCTTTCCACTTTTCGGACGCCCTGGCCACCAGCTTCCCCATGGGCAGTATGACCGGTGCCCCCAAAGTGAGCGCCATGCAGCTTATAGACCAACTGGAAACTTTTAACCGGGAACTTTACAGTGGCGCCGTAGGCTATATAAACCCCCAGGGCGATCTGGACCTCAACGTAGTGATCCGCAGCATCCTCCATCACCGAGGCCAGCAGCACAGTAGCCTCCGCGTGGGCAGTGCCATTACCATTCACTGCCAGCCGGAAGCCGAGTATCAAGAATGTTTGCTCAAAGCAGAAAAACTTACGGCCCAGCGGGCCACCCTGACGGCTGGCTGACGCGAATGATGCGCCGATGAAACTTACCTTTGACCGCCTATGATGGCATCGGTGGCCCCTTTCCTCAAAGACTTAAAAGCCCTAAAAGCACAGGTCCTGGTGGCCTGCAGCGCTGGCGTAGACAGCACCGTGCTCCTGCACCTGCTCTGGAAAGAAGGGCTGGCGCAGGGAGTGGTCCATCTCCATTTCGGCCTGCGTCAGGAAGAAGCCCAGGCCGATGCCGACCACGTGGCTGCCCTGGCCCGGCGCTACGATTTGCCCCTGCACAGCCGAAAAGTGAACACCGCCGCTTACGCCGAAGCCTGGCAATGTTCTGTCCAAATGGCGGCACGAGACCTGCGCTACCAGTATTTCCAAGAGCTGCTCCAAACGGGGCCCTATACCCACGTGGCCCTGGCCCATCACCAAGACGACAGCGCCGAGACCTTTCTCATCAACCTCCAACGCGGTACCGGCCTGGCCGGCCTGAGCGGCATCCCCGCTTACCGGGATCGCTACGTAAGGCCCCTCAGCCAGGTAAGCCGGCAGGCCATCGAAAATTACGCCCGGCAGGAAGGCCTCTCCTGGCGGGAAGATAGCAGCAACCAAAGCACCACTTACCTGCGCAACCGGGTTCGCCTGGAAGTTTTGCCTCATTTGCGGCGCCAGCTACCCGGCTGGGACCGCGGTTTGGCGCGCAGTATGCAGTATCTGGCCGGTCAGCAAGAGGCATTGCATTATTTCTTGCAAGAACTGCTGGATGATAACCGCCTCTACGAGGAAAAAAGCCAACGCTTGCCACTGGCACATTTGGCCGGCAGGCCCTATGCCACCGCCCTCCTGCACTACTGGCTGGCGCCTTACGGCCCCTGGGACTGGAAAGCCCTGGAAGCCCTCCCCACCGGACAGCCCGGTAAGCAATGGGAAAGCCCCAGCCACTTATTGCTGGAAGATCGTGCGGAGCTTATCCTCTACCCCCGGGACACCGGCGAACGGCGCGAGGCCTGGCTCTGGCCGGAAGACAGCCATTTACAACAACCCCTGGCGCTGCAAGCGGATTGGATGGACGCCGCCAAAGCCCCCTACCGAAAAGCGGCGCCCCGGCAGGCTTACCTGGCCGCCGAAAAACTGACCTGGCCACTTCACCTCCGCCCCATGGAGGCCGGCGACCGCTTTAAGCCATTGGGAATGAAAGGAGAACAGAAGCTGAGCGACTTCCTGATCAACCAAAAAGTGAATCGCCACGACAAAGCTCAGCAGTACGTACTCTGCAGTGGCACCGATATTGTATGGGTGGTAGGCCGCCGTATCCATGAAGATTACAAGGTGCAGCCCAGTACCAAAACCGTTTACTTTGTAGCATTAAAAGCGCCTCAATATGCCTCATAACCCCCTCAAAATATGGCTGCCCCTGGTGGCCGTACTCCTTGCCCTCCCCGCCCTACAGGGGCAAATGTTTGATCCGGTAAACCTTTCATTTTCGCAAGAAAAAATAAGCAAGCATAAGGTCCGGCTCAGCGCCACCGCCACCATGGACGAAGGCTGGCATATTTACTCGGTCAATACGCCGGATAGCAGCTTTATCATAGGCTCTGATCTGGTGATGCTGGATACCCTGCCCCGCCAGTACCGCCTGGCCGGACCGCTGCAAGAACCGGAGCCCCATACGGAGTACGACCCCAACTTTAAGGAAACGCTGAGCTACCACGAGGGCAGCGTCACTATTTACCAGGACATTGAAGTGCTTACGGAAGAGGACTTTACGCTGGAGGTGGAGTTTACTTACCAAACTTGTAACGAAGGCCGCTGCCTTCCGCCCGAGTACCTGCCCCATACCTTTAATATCGCCGGGGTGGAGCAGCCGGCGGAATCCCAAGCAGAAAACGAAAGCGCCCCTCGCGAAGAAACCACCACGAGCGCAGCTCCGAATGAGGCGGAAGCTAGTGGTCCGGGCCACCCCCCCAGCCAGGACGAAGTAGCCGGCGAAGAGCTGGAAATAGACTACGCCCAGGCCGAAGATAGCAGCGTAGCCGCAGCCTCAGAGGAAAACCCCACCGCTCAAACGAAGCAAGAAGAAGGGGAAACTCAGCCAGCTCCGGAAAACAACCGCTCCCTGATCGGGATCTTTGTCCTCGCTTTTCTGGGCGGTTTTGCTGCCCTGCTTACCCCCTGCGTTTTCCCCATGATACCGCTCACGGTGAGCTTCTTTACCAAGCAAAGTAAGAACCGGGCCAAGGGTATCGCCAACGCGGTAATTTACGGGCTGTCCATCATTGTGCTTTACACGCTTATTGGTTTGCTTATCACCGTCATTTTTGGTTCCGATGCGCTCAATGCCATCAGCACCAATCCCTGGCTCAATCTCTTCTTTTTTCTCCTGCTGGTGGTCTTTGCCATCAGCTTTTTTGGGGCTTTTGAGATCACCCTGCCCAGCAGCTGGGTAAACAAAACCGATGAGGCCTCTAATAAAGGGGGTATCATTGGCATCTTTTTCATGGCCCTCACCCTGGCCATTGTTTCCTTTTCCTGCACGGGCCCCATTATCGGTGGGCTTCTGGTAGAAGCAGCCAGCGGGGGCGTTCAAGGCCCCCTGGTGGGCATGTTTGGCTTCTCGCTGGCCCTGGCCCTGCCCTTTGCCCTTTTTGCCGCTTTCCCCGGCTGGCTCAATAGCTTGCCCAAGAGCGGCGGCTGGCTCAACAATGTGAAAGTGGTGCTGGGCTTTGTAGAACTGGCCTTTGCCTTTAAATTCCTTTCTACCGCTGACCTGGTGTGGCAGGCCGGCCTGCTCAAGCGGGAGTGGTTCATCGCCATTTGGATAGGCCTGGGCATCCTGCTTACCCTCTACCTACTGGGCAGCTACCGGATGCCCCACGACAGTGTAAGCGAAAAAATTTCCGTAACCCGGCTCCTACTGGCGGTGGTTTCCCTGAGCTTTACCATTTACCTCATCCCCGGTATGTGGGGAGCCCCGCTGAAGCTGATCAGTGGTTTTCCGCCCCCGCAATTTTACAGCGAAAATCCCGGCGGCATTGGTAGCGGCGGCGGGGCGGTAGTTTCGGCCGGCGGCCAAAGGAAAGACGCCCCACCGGTACCAGACGGGGCCGACCCCGAGCACTGTCCCCACGGCTTGAACTGTTTCCATGACTTTGCCCAGGCCAAAGCCTACGCCCAGAAAGTAAATAAACCGCTCTTACTGGACTTTACCGGCTGGGGCTGTGTGAATTGCCGTAAAATGGAAGCCAATGTATGGAGCGATCCGCGGGTGATGGAAATCCTTAAAGAGGAAGTGGTGCTCACCTCCCTCTACGTAGATGAGCGTAAGAAGCTCCCCAAAGAAGAACGCTTTACCAGTGAAGTAACCGGCAAAAAGGTCCGCACCATCGGTAATAAGTGGAGCAACTTTCAGGTCAAGCACTACCAGAGCAATAGCCAGCCGCAATATGTGCTTATAGGCCACCAGAGCATGGAGCCGCTCAATGGTACCGTGGCTTATGACCCCAATGTGAGCAAGTACCTCGATTGGCTTCGAGAAGGCATTGCGCGGTTTGAAGCCAAAAATTAGGGAGTAACCAGTGCTGAATAATTTCCGTATACAGGAGCAAGTGAAGGCATTCAGAGCCTTGCATGCCTGAGAAAGCGGGATTTATTGACAGCTACTCAATAGCGGAGCGGTTTTTTGTGCAAGTGAGATCGGCATTTGATTTCACTATTGAGGAGCGTACCTACGGCACGCTAAGGCCTTGGTACCGGATTTTTCTACCCACAGATTGTCCCTCCGGGACAAGCCGGTGCTTCGTAGCGGGTGTGTTCGGGAAACCAAGGGGAGAACGAATATTCCTTTATGATATAGAAATGGATTACCGGGCCAAATTCTTCTGCTCCCGGATGCACCATTCCAGCGCTCTACGAGCCGTCCCGGTAGGGACGAAATATGGGTAGAAAAGGGCCCGTTCCATGCGCTTTTCGTGCCGTAGGTACGAAAGGTGCGGGGATGAAGACCCCGACCTACGTCGAGTGAAAACATTTAGATTAAAACACAAAAAAGAAGGCGGAGTTTGCTAACAGTCCCGTTTCAAAGCGCCTCTTCTTCCAAATAAAGCCGCCGAACGCGTGGCGAGAGGCGGGTGATCACCTCGTAGGGAATGGTACCCCGCTGGCGGGCCGCCTCGTAAACGGTAAGCTGCGGGCCAAATATTTCCACCTCATCGCCAGCTTGGACCGGGGCATCACCCACCGCTACCATGAAGAAATCCATGCACACCGTACCCACCACCGGAAAGCGGTAGCCTTGCCAGGCCACTTCTCCCTTTCCGGCGCTGAGCTCCCGGCCAAAACCGTCGGCGTAGCCCATAGAGATCACCGCTATGCGAGTAGGCTCTGTAGCTTGGTAGCGGCGGCCGTAGCTTACGGTATCGCCGGCCTCCAGCTCCTTAACCTGTGCCACCGGGGCCGTTAGGCGGCTTACCGGCTGTAGGTGCTGGCGGTGCTGCTCCGTTTCGCTTACCCCGTAGAGGCCATAGCCCAGGCGCACCATATCGAAATGAGCCGCTGGAAATCTTTCGGTTCCCGGGGAGTTGGCCAGGTGATAAAGTACCTCCCCGGGTAAAACCTCCCGGAGGTAGTTACCGTATTGTCTAAAGCTATCGATTTGCTGGCGGGTAAAGGCATCCTCTTCGGGAAGGTCGGCTGCTGCCAAATGAGACATGACCCCCCGCACCCGCAGCTGCGGCAGCTTAGGGAGGGCCTCTTTGAGGGCAGGAAGCTCCCTGGGCGTAAAGCCCAGGCGGTTCATGCCGGTTTCCAATTTAAGGTGCACGGGATAAGGTTCCGCCTCGGCGGGCCGAAGCGTCCGGCAAGCTTGCTCAAAAGCCCTGAGATGGGCCATGCTGTAGATTTCAGGCTCCAGCTGATGCTCGATAAGGTAGGGGAAGAGCTCGGGCAGTGGGTTGAGTACCAGGATGGGAGCTTTGATACCCCGCTCCCGCAGGTGAATGCCCTCATCCGGATAAGCTACTCCCAGGTAGGAAGCACCGGCTTCCGCCAGGCAGCGAGCCACCGGATAAGCACCTGCGCCGTAGCTCAGGGCCTTAACCATGGCCATGATACCTACCGAAGGCCCCACCAAACGCTGATAATACTGGAGGTTATGGCGGAGGGCCGGCAGGGATACCCGCAGTACCGTTTCCCGGCGGAGCGGCGATTCATTCTCCCTTTTCATGGCTGGAGGGTTTATTCCGGGCCTTTACTTCTTGAAAAGCAGCCCGGCTCAGCGGCTCATACTGGGCTTCGGCGCCCAGCATTACTTGCTTTTCATCGGCTACCTTACGGTGCGAGTAGTGGGCCAGATTACCGGTGCGCACGCATACCGCATGCACCTTGGTAACGTACTCGGCGGTGGCCATAAGGGCCGGCATGGGGCCAAAGGGGCGCCCCTGAAAATCCAGGTCCAGCCCGGCCACTACTACCCGCAGGCCGGCATTGGCCAGCTCATTGCATACTTCGACGATGCCGGGGTCAAAAAATTGCGCCTCATCTATACCCACTACTTCGCAGCCATCGCTGTAGAGCGGGATATTGCTGCTGCTTTCTACCACGGTGCTGGGAATGGCGTTTTGGTCGTGGCTTACCACTTCCTCTTCACTAAAGCGGTGGTCTACCTGGGGCTTGAATATTTCTAAGCGTTGCTGCGCAAAGGTGGCCCGGCGCAACCGGCGGATGAGCTCTTCCGTTTTGCCGGAAAACATGCTGCCGGTGATCACCTCGATCCAACCGGCGTGTTTTTGGGGATTTACTGTATTTTCGAGAAACATTTAGGGAGCTTAGGCGATCGTCAAAATAGCTCCCACAAAACTACTCAAAAACGGCGCCTTTCTATGGAAGACAGCATTCGCAAAGATTTGAAACTGCTCTGCTACGATATATTAGAAAACTATAAAACGGGCTCGCTCACCGAGCAGCTTACCCAGGTGCAAATGCTCTACGAAAGGCTGCTGGTACTCCATTACCTCGAGGAAAATGGGCTTCCACCCCAGGCGGAAACGAAGGCGTCCCCTAAGGCCCCGCAAGGGGAAGCGGCCCCAGAAACACTCCCCTCCGCCAGCTCGCCGGCGGCCTCCCGGCCCGACCCCGTCCCGGCGGAAACACCCGAAAAGCCGGCAGAAGCGACGACAGAAGAACAGGAGACCGCCGGGCAACGCCCACCCGCCCCGGCCAAATCCGCCGGCGAGAATCCCGCCAAAACGCCTGAACATGCCGCAAGCCAATCAGCAAAAGAGCCCTCGGCTGACGAGCCAGCTGCCCCCCCGCCCGAAAAGGCTTCTCCCGGGGAAAATGCCGCCGAAAAAACGAGCGCTGCCGCCGAGACGCCCACTTTTGGCCGCAGGCCAAAAGACACGGAACCTCCTCAAGAAGCGACGAATGGCCCGGAAGCGCCCCGCAACCTCAACGACCGCCTGGCTAAAGGCAGCATAGAGGTAGGACTCAACGACCGGATCGCCTTTGTGAAGCACCTCTTCGGGGGTTCCCAGGCTGATTTTAACCGGGTGCTTTCTCAACTTAATGGTTTTGAACGGCTGGAAGAAGCCGAGAAATTTCTTCTGGAGATGGTAAAACCAGAATATGACTGGGAAGAAGAGGAAGAATACGAGGAGCGGCTACTGGAGCTTATCCGCAAGCGCTTTGGGGAGCCAGACGCCTGACGGGCGCACGGGTCTTTTTTGTAATTTTGCAGGCCTTTTTGGAAAAAATTCAAAGCCCGTAAGCTATGAAAAAGATGAAACTCTCCCACTTCAACTATAACCTGCCGGAAAAGCTGATAGCCGAGCGTCCGCTCCCCCACCGGGACGATGGCCGGCTGCTGGTAGTACACCGGGAAACGGGAAAATTTGAGCACAAAAAATTTACCGACCTAACGGAGTACTTTGAAGATGGGGACTCGCTGGTGCTCAATAACACCAAGGTATTCCCGGCCCGCATGTACGGGAGTAAAGAAAAAACAGGGGCGCGCATAGAAGTCTTTTTGCTTCGGGAACTTAACGCGCAAAGCCGATTGTGGGATGTGCTGGTAGACCCGGCCCGCAAGATCCGCATTGGGAATAAGCTTTATTTTGGCGAAGATGAGAGCCTGGTGGCTGAAGTTATCGACAACACCACTTCGCGCGGGCGCACTTTGCGCTTTCTCTTTGATGGCAGCTACGAAGAGTTCCGCACCAAACTTAAAGAATTGGGGCAAACGCCTCTGCCTAAATATTTTAACCGGGATCCAGACGCGGAAGACGATGAGCGCTACCAGAGCATCTTTGCTAAACACGAAGGCGCGGTAGCAGCGCCCGTGGCCAGCCTCCACTTTAGTAAAAACCTCCTCAAGCGTATGGAGATCAAGGGGGTTCACCGCCCCGAAATCACCTTACACGTAGGACTGGGTACCTTCCGGCCGGTAGAGGTAGAAGATCTCAGTAAGCATAAAATGGACAGTGAGCAGCTCCTTATCGATAAAGAGGCCGTAAAGCTGGTAAACGATTCCATAGACCGCCGCAAGAAAGTATGTGCCGTAGGTACTACGCCGCTGCGAGCACTGGAGAGTTCGGTAAGCACAGACAATCATCTTAAAACCATGGATGGCTGGACCAATAAGTTCATCTTCCCGCCATATGATTTTCAGATCGTTAATAGTATGATCACCAACTTCCACCCGCCGAAGAGTACCCTGATGATGATGGCGTCCGCCTTTGGTGGGTACGAATTGATTATGAAAGCCTACAAGGAGGCCGTAAAGGAGAAGTACCGCTTTCTGGCTTACGGCGATGCCATGCTGATCCTTTAATTAGTGCCTGTCTATAAAGTCCAATATCTTCGTTGCGATCGTCCTCAAAATCCTCATTTACGCCGGTAAACTCCGGTTTTATCGTCCTCTCGCGCCTCGTTCTTGAACTTTCAAGGACAAACACTCGACTCTTTGGACGGACCCTAAATTGACCGTCTTAAATAAACTAAGCGGTGGCGATATGGAGACGCCCCTTTTGATTTACGGCTTACAGCGCAGCGGCACCAACTTTCTGCAGCATATCTTAGACCAGCACTTTGCGCTCCGGTGGCTCAATGAGCCGGAACGGCACAACCCCCGGCACAAGCATTTTAGACTATACGAAGATAAACAGCTCATCGCTCGTCCGCCTTTCCAGAATGACTGGCACTTCCGGGATTTTCGGGACTTTCACCAAAAAGTATTCGCGGTAGATGCCCCTCGCGCTGTGCTGGTCCTGTCTAAAGACCCTTACAGCTGGTACCGCAGCTACCGGCGCTGGGCCCGCAAAAACCGCTGGCGCAAATCCCCGCACCATCCCGTTCGAGAATACGTAGCCTTCTATCAGCGGTGGTTGGATTTTGCCCGGGAAAGCGAGCAAGTGGTGCTGCTGCGCTACATTGACCTGTTAAACAAGCCTGAGGACGTTTTAGAAAATCTGGAACGAGACCTGGGCCTGAAACGAAGGACGCCGCAGGGAGCCGCGCTGCCGGAAAAGGTGGCCATGTCCCGCCGTTTTGATCCGAAAAAACGGCTCTATTACCAGGAAGAGCGCTATCTCAAGCAATATACGTCCCGCCAACTGCGGAAACTAAACGCCGCCTTGCCCCAGTCCTTGCTCGAGGATATGGGGTATGCGCGGCGTGGCTAGGGCGCTTTTATCTCTGGGTTTTTTTATCTTGCCTCCACTCATCACCAAAAAAATCCAGCTTATGAAATCCGTAGCCGCCGTTATCGTGATCCTTTTGGGCGCTTACCTGCTTTACCTCGGCATTCCTAAGAGCATGCAGCCCCCTATCGTCTCGGGCATTGCCTTTATTGTTATTGGGGCGGTATGGCTGCTGGACGGGCGCCGCAGTTAGTGACTGTCTATAAAGTCCAATAACATCGTTGCGATCGTCCTCAAAATCCTCATTTACTAAAGTAAACTGCGGTTTTATCGTCCTCTCGCGCCTCGTTCTTGAACTTTCTAGACGAGACACCGGACTCTGTGGACAGGCACACGTTAACCTGGCCCTTTTTGGCCACCCCGAGGGCGCCACAAGCGCGCTTGGTAAACCGAAAGGCGCCCTACCTTTGCCCCATGGAAAAGAAGCGCGACATCCGCAGCCTAACCCGTGAACAGCTACTGAGCTACTTTGCCGAAATAGGCGAGCCCCGCTTCCGCGCTACCCAGGTGTACGAATGGCTTTGGCAAAAGGCCGCCCGCGACTTCGAAAGCATGACCAACCTGCCCAAGCGTCTCCGTACGCGCCTGGAGGAGGCCTTTGTGATCAACCATATCCGGGTAGACCAGATGCAGCGCAGTGCGGATGGCACCATCAAAAACGCGGTAAAGCTCTACGATGGCCACATCGTAGAATCGGTACTTATACCTACCCCCAACCGGATCACCGCCTGTGTGAGCAGTCAGGTGGGCTGCAGCCTGGACTGCAGCTTTTGCGCCACCGCGCAGCTCCAGCGCATGCGCAATCTTAATCCGGATGAGATCTACGATCAGGTAGTGGCCATCGCAATGAAGCGGAGAGCCTTTTTCAACGGCCCTTGACGAACATCGTCTTCATGGGTATGGGCGAGCCGCTGATGAATTACAAAAACGTGCTGGCCGCAGTAGAACGCATTACCAGCCCCAGTGGCCTGGGCATGTCGCCCCGTCGCATTACCCTCAGCACGGTGGGCCTCGCCAAGCTGATGAAGAAGCTGGCCGACGATGCGGTAAAATTTAACCTGGCCCTCTCGCTTCATTCCGCCCGCGACGCAGTACGCAGCCGCATCATGAACATCAACAAGGCCAATCCCGTGGCCGAACTGGGCGAAGCGGTGGAATACTGGTACGCCAAAACGGGCCGCCGCCTCACCTATGAATACGTGGTATGGAAGGGCGTAAACGACGCCCCCGAAGACGTGGCTGCCCTGGTGGCCTTTGCCAGCCGGGTACCCAGTAAGGTCAACCTGATCGAGTACAATCCCGTGGAGGGCACCGACTACCAGCAGGCCGATGAGGATCGCCTTCAGGCCTATATCCTGGCCCTGGAAAAGGCCGGCATCCCGGTGACGGTGCGCCGCAGCCGCGGAAAAGACATCGATGCCGCCTGTGGGCAACTGGCCAACCGCAATGTGGAAGGCGTGGAGGCTTAAACCTACCGCATCAGTACCAAGCTTCCGTGTTCTTCTTCCTCCCGGTAATGATCAGCCTCACCCCCGCGGAACACCAGGCGGTAGAGGTACACCCCTTCCGGCGCTTGCTGGCCCTGGAAAGTACCGTCCCAGGCGGGTGTATTTTCATCTTGACGGTAAATGACCTGCCCCCAGCGGTTGAGGATCTGTAGCTCAAATTGCACATCCTCGCAGGCATACTTTATTTTGAAGCGTTCATTTACCCCATCGCCGTTGGGCGAAAAGGCATTGGGCACGTGATAGCGGCAGCCACAGCGCTCATAAGTAAGATGGGCCTCTTCCGTAAGGGTATCACAGCCCGTCTGGAGGGTTACCCGGTAACTGCCGGCGCTGTCCACCCACCGCTGGGGTTGGGTAATGCCATCCGCCCAGCGGTATTGGACCGCTTCGGGCTGGCTTACATCCAGCAAAAGGCTATCCCCCTGGCAGAGCACCGTATCGGGCAAGGGGCGTTCTTGGGGTTCGATGAGGTACTGCACCCGCAGGCTGTCGCTTACCGTACCACAGGAGGTACTTACCGATAAGTGGTAGTAGCCGCTATCGCGCACCGTCAGGGTGGAGTCACTACTGCCCGTATTCCAGCTATACTGGGCCGGAAAGCCCTGGCGGCCGTCCAGGAATAACGTATCGCCCGGGCAGAGGGCGGTATCGCCGGGCAGATCGAGCTCGGGTTCCGGCTTAACCCGTACCGTATCAACCAGGGTGCGTAGCTGACGGCCTTTCCACCAAAGCTCTACGCTTACGGGGTACTTGCCGGGTTCGGTATAAGGGATCACCGGATGGGTAGCGGTATCGTGGTTGGCCGCGCCCAGGGTGGTGTCGCCAAAGCTCCACCAGAGACTATCGGTTACCGCGGGGTAATTGAAGTGCAGCCGCACGCTATCCGGGCAGTAGGTCAACTGCTGAAAAGGCGCCATAGGCAGTTCATTGGGCATGCGGTTGGGAAAATAATTATGCAGCGTGTAAGGTGGAAAGGTGTGGTAGTTGTCATTAAAACCAATCCAGAATGGATCGCTGGTGTCGGGGTGGGTAATCCGGCCCAGTTGCCGGTGGTGGGAATAATTTCTCCAAGGATTCCAATCCTTTTGGGCAATAAAGTAAATATTCCCGTCTGGAGCAGATTTCATATCATAAATGACCTGGCCCCCACTTTGCCCATCATATCGAGATGGTAAAGGTATTTCAGACGCAGAGTTAACAAAAGAGGCGGAATCATTGGCAAATAGATCATAGCGCATCAGCTTAGGGGTCTGACCCATGTAATCGCCAAAACTGTACATTAAGGCAAAAAGGTAACGACCCTGGGGACTGATTTCGATGCAAGCGGGGGCCCAGGCGAAGTGATCGCCATTGGCCTGAAGAGGCGGTACCGCCAGGGGCCAGTTTTTGCCCAAAGATAGATGCTGATAATTAGAAAGAACCATAAATTCCTTAAGATGGCTGCGGCTGTCCCGTACGTTTTGGGTCATGCGGGGTCTTATCACAAAACGGGTCCTGGTGAGAGGATGCTGAAAGCTTAAAGCGGCCAAATCTCTACGCCATTTC
>CAJXMS010000037.1 GCA_913056475.1 uncultured Bacteroidota bacterium | reverse complement strand
TCGCTACATAGCCACCAATCACCGCGGTGAAATGGATGTGAGCGCCCTGCGGGAACAGATTAAAAAAGACCGGGCGGAAGGCTTTGCGCCCTTTCTGATCAATGCTACGGCCGGCACCACGGTGCTGGGGGCTTTTGACCCACTGCCGGAATTGGCCGATGTAGCCGAAGCCGAGAAGATGTGGTTGCACGTAGACGGCGCTTACTGCGGAGCGGTGATCTTCAGCGATAAGCTTCGCTACCTGGTCAAGGGTGCCGAAAGGGCCGATAGCTTCAGCTACAATGCCCATAAAATGCTCTCCGTGCCTCTGAGCGCTTCGCTGATCGTAACCCGGCATCCGCGGCAGCTTTATGACACCTTTGCCAACGATGCCGAATACCTCTACCAAACCGATAGCGAAGGTTGGAATCCGGGCAAGCTCTCCATGCAGTGCGGGCGGCGCAACGATGCCCTGAAGCTATGGAGCTTATGGAAGGCCCTGGGCCGGGAAGGCCTGGGCGAAATGGTGGAGCACCAGTTTCACCTGGCCGATGTAGCGCGTAATTACGTCGAAAACAACGCCGATTACACCCTCTACAGCTTTGCCCCTTCGGTGGGGGTCTGCTTTAATTACAAAGACATCCCCGCCGAGCGGCTCTGCAACGGCCTCTACGAAGCCGGCGAGCTCATGGTGGGCTACGGACAGTTCCGGGACGATGTATTTGTGCGCCTGGTTACGGTCAATGCCGGCAATAGCGAAGCCGATATCCGGCACTTTTTCCAAAAACTGGAAGCCTACGCGGAAAAAGAGCTCCTGGCCCCGCATTAATAAAGCAAGCCCCTCCTTAATTTCAACGCCTTTCTTTTATGCTCACCAAACTAATCGTCCTCGGGATCTATTTCGCCATTCTATTCGTGATAGGATTGGTGGCTTCCCGGCGTATTAAGTCCATGAGCGATTATTACGTAGGCGGGAAAAAATTGGGTTACTGGGCGGTAGCTTTCTCCGCCCGGGCCACCGGCGAAAGCGGCTGGCTGCTGTTGGGGCTTACCGGTATGGGAGCCCTGGCGGGGATTTCTGCTTACTGGGTAGTAGTGGGGGAAGTATTGGGGGTAGCCATCAGTTGGTTTTTCATGGCCAAGCCCTTTAAGCGGCTTACCGATAAATACGGCTCCATCACGGTACCCGACTTCCTGGAAAGCCACTTCCAAACCAAAGGGCACCTGATGCGGATTATTGCCGCGCTGTCCCTGGCCATCTTCGTGATCATTTACGTAAGCTCCCAGATTGATATCACGGGGAAAGCCTTTGAGTCCTTTTTGGGGGTAAACTACTACACGGGCGCCCTGGTGGGCTTCCTGATCGTCTTGTTTTACATCTTTAGCGGCGGCTTCGTAGCGGTGGTGTGGAGCGATTTTTTTCAGGGGCTGATGATGTTTTTCGGTCTGGTGCTGCTTCCCGTAGTGGCTTGGTTCTTTCTGACCAATCAGGCCGATATTTTTCAGGAGCTGGGCCGGATAGATCCGCACCTGGTCCAGCCGCTCGGCGTGTCGGATGATCCCTGGATGAACTTAGCTACCATGCTGGGTTTTGCTTTTATCGGACTGGGTTTTTTGGGCTCCCCTCAGGTTTACGTGCGCTTCATCGGCATTAAGAGTGAAAAAGCCATTAACCAGGGCCGCTGGGTGGCGGTAGTCTATACTTTTATCACGGATGCGGCCGCCGTTACCATCGGTCTGCTGGGGCGGTATCTCTTTACGACGGCAGGCCAGGATGCGGAAGCCATCCTGGGAAATGGCGGCGAAGAAGTGCTGCCCATGCTCCTCAACCACGCCTTCCCGCTGATAGTAGTGGCCATCTACGTGGCCATTATCCTCTCCGCCATAATGTCTACCATTGACTCCCTGCTGGTGGTGGCTTCCAGTGCCATCACCCGCGATCTTTACCAGCAGGTATTCCGGCCCGATCTAAAAGATGAGAATTTGAATAGGGTATCGCGCCTGGTAACGGTAGGCATGGCCCTGCTGGCCCTGGCCCTGGCCCTAACGGTAGCGCTGGTAACGCCGGGGCGCACGGTGTTCTGGTTTTCCATTTTTGGCTGGTCCGGGGTAGCCGCCACCTTTTGTCCCATGATCATCTACGCCCTATTTTGGAAAAACTACACCGAAGGAGCGGCTATTGCCACCATGATTGCCGGCTTTTTAGCGGTGCCCCTCTTCAAGTTCTGGGTAGCGGAGTGGCCGGTGGTAGGGCCCTATTTTGAGGCAGCCGACGTGATGGGGCCTTCCTTTGCGGTGGCTTTTATCGTGGGCTTCGTAGCGAATCAGTTCACCCGGCCCAAAACGGTGAGCTAGAGGGTGTCCCCTGCCCTTTCTTACGAGCCCTCCTCCTCACTTACCTCATCCGTTCAATATTAGAGCTTACGCTTAGCAAAACCGAAAAGGCGGCTTCTTGGCCGCCGCCGTTCCGCGCACCGGTACGCCTACTGCGGTGCAAAGGCCCGGCTCAAGAAGCCCTGGTAAAGAAGCCGCGATCGATCATGTACTGGAAAGAATCCTCTACCGTCTCCCGCATGGGGCGAAATTTAAGGTCGAGTTCTTGGGTGATTTTTTGGTTATTGACCCGGAAGGGGACGTTCACATTGCGGCGGATCATTTTGCGGCTAAAGGCCTTGTCTACCAGGGGCCCGATCAAAAGCAGGAGCCATTTGGGGAGGGCTTTGCGGGGAAGGGGATATTGATCGCCATACCGGGGGAGCAACTGCTGCGCTATTTCCAAAAAATCGGTATTGTGAGCCGAAGTGATGTACCGCCCCTGGGCCGCGGGCTTAAAGGCAGCGCGGTAATGGGCTTCGGCTACATCGCGGACGTCTACCAAGCCGATGCCCATTCGCGGTACCCCCTGTTTCATGGTGCCATCGCCCAGCTGTCGCAATACGTTGTAGCTTTCACTGGTAACCTCTCCTTGCTGAAGGGCGGGCCCGAGAACGAAGCTGGGGTTAATGGTAACCAGATCCCACTGCTCTTGATCATCGGCTATTTCCCAGGCGCGGCGCTCGGCCAGGGTTTTGGAGTAGGAATAAGGCTGGTATTCCAGGGAGGCCGTCTCATTCCAGTGGGCCTCGGTAAGGCCGCCTTCGGGGGCCTGCTGGGTATCGCTGGCATCGGTATAGATGGCGGCGCAGCTGCTGGTGAGCACCACCCGCTCCACGCCTGGGGTTTTCTGGGCCTGCTGAAGGACGTTTTCGGTGCCTTTTACGGCCGGATCGATCAACTCTTTCTGGGGGTCTTCCACGTTGAGGGTAAAGGGCGAGGCCGTGTGAAAGACCACCGAGCAGCCTTCCATGGCGCGGGCAAAGGAACCTTCCTGAAGGAGGTCCGCCTGAAAAATTTTAAGGGTGCCGGGGAGCTTTTCCCCCAGCTCATCTAAGTGGGCGCGCTTTTCCTGCCGGTCCGGTTGACGGACGGTGGCGTGGACGGTGTGGCCTTCTTCGAGAAGGCGCTTGACCAGCCAGCCGGCTACATAGCCGGTGGCTCCGGTTACGAGTACGGGCGCTTGGGTATTTTGGGGCATGTTGGATTGTTTATAGGGGTAAGGTACAAATCCTGCTTTGGTTCAGCATAGCAAATCGCTGAAAACGGGCTTCTTTGCAACAACACTGTCCGGGCGGGCCTGGGGCGTTTTTCGCCTTAGGCGTGTTCCCGCAGCAAGAAGCTGATATCGCCCGGTTCCAATTCTACGGGCTCCTGATCGCGCCGGAAAAGGAGCGCCGGATGAGGCCCTTTGAGCTTGAGCTTCCGGCCCTCTACGCGCAGCCAGCTGCCCTCTCGCAGGCCTATCACGGGCTGGGTATTGTGCACGTGAAACTCGTTGATGCGGCGCTCCCGGGTTTCGCCCTGATGGGTGCTATCGGGATCGGGATCAAGGTAATGGGGGTTGAGATTGAAAGGTACCCAGCCCAGGCCCTCAAAGCGCGGGGGGTAAACGATGGGCATATCGTTGCTGGTCCCTATACTGGGCCCGGCAATATTGCTTCCGGCACTGCTGCCCATGTAGCGGGTACCTTGCGCTACGGCTCTTTGCAGCGGCTTGAGCACGCCTTTTTCACAGAGGGTTTTGAGGAGCAAAAAAGTATTGCCACCGCCGGTAAAGATGGCTTCAGCGCGCTCTACGGCCTTCACGGGGTCGGGGTATTCGTGGGTACCCTTTACCTTCAGGCCGATCTTGGCAAAGGCCTTCCTCGGTAAATCGGTGTACTCCTCGTAACTGATGCCCCCCGGACGGGCATAAGGAATAAAAAGCACCTCCCGGCTGCCCCGGAAAAAACGCTTGACCTGCGGCAGGAGGTATTCCATGTATTGGGAACCATGGACTTTGCTGGTAGAAACAAGAAGAAGATTGGGCTGGGACATGATGCTTATTTGGCCCTGCAAACCTAAGCAGACCTGGGCTAATGAGGGGCCGGTTCTTTCCAGAAAAAAAGGGGGCAGCAGCTGTCATTACGCCGCTAGCCCGGCAGGCTATTTCCCTGGCTGGAGCTGGTCCACTTGAATAAGGGCGGTCCACACGCTCAGCGAATCATTTTCGTAGCGCGTCCAGATGGGACGGACCAAGCCCTTTTTGACGTCGATGTGGTTGTAATCCCCGAAAAACACCGAAGCCTTGGGGGTAAAAGGCGACGCACTGATGCGCTCGTTGGTCCAACTCCGGCCCCCATCCCTACTGTAAGCCAGGTACACGTCCGTCTGCTTATCCGCGTGCCGCCGCCGGTCGTAAAAAACGGTGTACAGATGGCCCGTAGCGGGATCCACATCCAGCCAGGTCAGGAATTGATCGGCCCGGCCCTGGTCATCATTCACGCGCAGGGGCTCGCTCCAGGAATCGCCGCGGTCATCACTGTAGGCCAGCCACACATCGTAGTTCCCGCGGCGCTTATCTACCCAGTTCACGTACACCCGGCCGCGGTGGGGCCCATCGCTGCGATCTACCGCCGTCACGGGCATCCCATTGCAGCGTTGGAGGCCGGGGATGTCAATCTCCCAGCCGCCCTCATGGGCCGCCACTACCCGGTCTTGAGCCAGCCAGGTGCGGCCGCTGTCCAGGGAACGGTCAAAAAAGATCCGCTCCCCCAGCGCCCAGGCCACGTACCCCTCTCCCCTGGGGCCCACACTGGGCACGGCGCCTTCCGTGGTACTGTCGCCATCCAGGCAATTGCCGCTGTACTGATTGATGCGCTGCGCCTCGCTCCAGGATTCCGCTCCGTCCGTGCTACGGGCCAAAAGGATCTGGGAGCGATCGGCCGGCTTTTCGCTGCCGTAATCGTCAAATTGCGTCCAGGCCACGTACAAATTGTTGTTTTCGGGGTCTACCGCGGCCCATTCCTTATCCTGGTCTTTGGGATGATTGAGGCCCAGGTAGGTGCCCTCCGTCCAGGTACGGCCCCCGTCGGTGCTTTTTTGGCATACGAGGCGGTCCAGGATGCGCTCGCCGGCCCAGTTTTCCCCGGTGGGGTCGCTCAGGTGAAAGTAATAATGCGCCCCGGCGGTATCGCTCACCACCACGGGATCGCCCCACACGCCGTAGGGCGAAAAGAGGGTATCGCGGGTCCAGGTCTTTCCGCTGTCCTGGCTGTAAAAAACCTGATCGAGGATCACCCCAGCCACCAGATTGGCCGGGTTTTGCGGATTGATGGTAATGGATGGTTCGCAGAGTCCGATGGGGCTGGCCGGAGACTGTCCCAGCCTTACGTTGGGGTACTTTTGGCCGTAGGCCAAATGTGATAGCAGCAAGGCGAGCAGCAGTATCTTCTTCATAGTGGGAGCTCTTTTGGTAAGCGGCAAAGGTACAGTAGGGCGCCGCTAAAAGGGCTAAGGAAGCAAAATAAGGCTGAGGGCCAGCAGGGCCAATACGGCCATTTCCAGCCAGCGCAGCAAAAACTGATGACGCGGCCGCTGCAGCCAGCGCGCCAGGCGGCCCGCCAGCAGGGCAAAGAGGCTGAAGAGCAAGAGCCCTTGCCCCATAAACAGCGCCCCCAGGAGAAAGAAATGGGCCGTGGGCGCCGGAGAGTCAGGGGGCACAAAGCGCGGCAAAAAGGCCAGGAAAAAGAGGGTTACCTTGGGATTGAGCACATTCATCACAAAACCCCGCAGCCACCAGCGGCCGCGTTTCCATCCTGATGGCCGGGGATGCTCGGCTTGCAGCCGCACCGGCGCATCCTGCCGGTGCCGATAAGCTTGATAGGCCAGAAAAAGGAGGTACGCCGCGCCCAGATACCGCAGCAGGGCATACAAGTCAGGGCGCTGCTCGATGACCAGGGCCAAACCGGTAGCGGCCAGGCTGGTATGCACCACAATGCCGCTGATGAGGCCTAAGGTGATCAAAAGACCCCGGCGTGCGCCGTACACCATGCTCTGGGTAATGACAAAAAGGTTGTCGGGCCCGGGCATGAGGGTGAGCAGCACGCTGGCCGCCAAAAATGAGCCCAAGGAAGCGTCCATACGCCGGGCAAGGTAAGAAGGGGCGTATTATTTGGTTTTGCGGGGGGCAAGTGTAAGCCAGGTTACCGGGAGAAAGGGGCAAAGCATGGACATTTGCCGCGGCTAAAAATCCAAACTTCCCCGCCGTGCGCATCACATTTGGCCTTCTGGCCCTTCTTACGCTCAGTTTTGCCCATCCGCTTCGGGCCCAGATCGAGCCCAGCACCGCCCACCGGCGGCACCACGGGACGGACCAGCACCAAAGTCACTTCCGGGTAGCGCCTTACCTGGGGCACACCATCATAGCGGTAGAAGAAGGCGCAGCAGCCCGGGTGATCGGCTCCTACGGCCTGGACCTGGAATACTGGCCGGATGCCCGCTGGGGCCTGGGGCTGCATAACGACGTGGAAATGGAGTCGTTTGTGGTGGTGGAAGACGGCCGGGAGGCGCTCGAACGGCGCCGGCCCATCGTGAGCACGCTCGACCTGCTGATTAAGCCCTGGCAAAACCTGGTCTTGGTAGTGGGGCCGGGCCTGGAAATGGATCCCGAGCGAAACCTGGGCTTGATGCGCTTTGGGCTGGAATACGAAATCCCCCTCCCCCACCATTGGGATTTCTCCCCTGTTTTTATCTACGACAGCCGTTTTAACGCTTTTGACACCTGGGGCCTGGGCGTGGCCGCGGGGTATAGCTTTTAACGGCCAGGAAAATATGCCGTAACGAAGGCTTAATCCGATAAGGGCGGCCTTGGGGTAAATTTGCGGCAAAATCTGCGGATGTCGCTACGGACCTTTATCCTTCTGTTTTTGCTGAGCGGTGCGGCCCACGCCCAACTGAATGACCTTATTATCCTGAGCTACGTAGACTGGAATGGCGGGTCAGGCTGGTCGATTAAGGTGTACAACCCCACTCCGCAGTCCATAGACCTGCGTAACTACTACGTCCAGGTTTTTAACAACAACAATACCACCGCCAGCAATAGTATCCAACTGAATGGTACCCTGGCATCGGACGATTTTGTGATCATCGACAATGCCCTGGATGCCCAGGCGGCGAGCAACTTCCAGGCCTGTCCCGCCGATATTTCCGTGGATGCGCTGGGCGTTAATGACGACGACTGCCTGGCCCTCACCCGGGGTAATACGCTCAACTTTGTAGATATGGTAGGCCTGTACGGCCAAAGCGCTCAAATGACCGTGGATGGCACGGCCAATGCACTTTACCAGCAAAAACTAACCCGCCGCACGGGTAATTGCACCCGATACACCGCCACCAACGGAACGGCTGCCAACTCCTGGCCGGGCAATAGCAATGTGAACGTAACCGGCTGGCAGGTATCCAGCCCCACCTGCCTGACCCGTAATAACCCGGTATCGCTTTACCCCCGTAGGACGCCAAGGCGGGTAGAGCTCTGCCCCGGCGATAGCGTGCTCATCGCGGGCCGGTGGATCAACCAGGCGGGGACTTACCTGGATACCGTAGCCTCCCCCGGTTGTGACAGCATTGTCCCCACGCAGGTGCAGTTTGCTTCCCCGCCCACCCGCGCGGAAAATTATCTCCTATGTCCGGGCGACTCCCTTTTCCTGGGGGGAAGCTACTACCCCGGCGATACCACCATAATTTATCAAAGGGCCGCCTCTGCGGGTTGCGATACGCTGATAACTGCCCGCATTGCCCTGGATTCTGTAAAGGCGGATTTTCAGTATGCCTTTAACCCGGCAGACAGCAGCCAGCTGCAGCTTCGTGCAGCGCCGGGTTACCCCTCTTACCGGTGGTATTTAGAAGATAGTCTGGTGGCCGAGAGCGGAGCCAGCTTCCGTTTGGAATTGAGCCAGGGCGGCCCCCGAACCATAAGCCTGGTAGTCGAAAACAAACGGGGCTGCCGGGACACGCTCCAGCGGATCATTTCCGTCCCCCCTCTGGAAGAGGACCTGCGCATACCGAATGTATTTACCCCCAATGGAGACGCCATTAATTCCCACTTCCGGATTAGAAATGCAGCGGAGCGCTTCCCCTTTTCCATTCAAATTTTTAACCGCTACGGGCGTCTGGTTTTCCGGGCTCAGAAGGCGGACTTCCGCTGGGATGGCACCACTCAGGGGCGGCCGGTCCCCACGGGTACCTACTTTTACCGTATTCGTTACGGAGGGGAATCCTATCGGGGGCACCTGACCTTACTGCGTTGATAGAGCGCTATTGGTCAAGAAATCGCTGGTATTTGTTAACTTGCGTTTTAAACCAATCCCAATTTGATATGAAACCCCGTGTAGGGCTCTTCTGGGGCCTGTTTTTTAGTTTGTTTTTGCTAAGCTGCGAAGGCGAGTCGGATTCCCAAGCAGCCAACGGTGGTGGGGGCTCAAACGGGGATGATAACACGCCGCCCGCTGCGGAAGAGAAAGTCGTTTTTACGATGGGATCAAGCTTTACTGCGGGCGCCGCACTCGGGATCAAGTATCGGGATACGGTTCGCCTTTACGACCCCAGCAACAGCTGGGCGCCGATGTCGTACCCCCCTTTTGAGGTTCCTGCGGGAGCCGATACCGTATTTGGCTTTAGTTTTTTAGTGGCCGTCCGCCATGAAGACACCGTGCGCTTTTATGATCCCACGAAAAATTGGCGGGAGCAAAGCCAGTATCAATTTGTGGTGCCCCATAAGGGAGCGCCTGCCTTTGGGATTTCTGCATTCATGGCGGTGGCTCATAACGGGCGTTTGACTTTTTACAACGCTGCGGAAAATTGGGCCCAGCGGGGTTTGCCGGATTTTGACGTTCCGGCGGGCGCAACGCAAGTTTTTCCCTTATCGGTTTTTCTGGGCGTACAGCAGGGGCAGACCATTGACTTCTACGATGGGCAGCAAAGCTGGGCGCAACAAGGTCCCCCTTCGTACACCCTTCCCAAAGGAGCCGAACAAGTACTGGGCTTATCCATCTACCTGGGCGTGCGCCGGGGGGATACCCTAAGCTTTTACGATGCTACCGACGGCTGGGCGGCGGGCAACCTGGCGGATTTCGTGATTCCGTAAATCCAGAGGAAGTAAAATCACCGGCTCCGCCCTTTGCGGGGAATTTGGGAGGGGCACTTAACCCTGGCAAGCCCCTAAGCACAAGCGGTAAATGATTCCAAAGCGCTGCCAGGAGACCTCAACAGACGGAGGGCCGCTCCCCCTTACAGTAAGTCATTGGCCAGATTGGCCAGCTCGCTTCGTTCGCCTTTTTCGAGGGTAATGTGGGCAAAGAGATCATTGCCCTTAATGCGGTCTACCAGGTAACTAAGGCCGTTGCTCTGTTCGTCCAGGTAGGGCGTGTCTATTTGCTGTACGTCGCCGGTAAAGATAAACTTGGCGTTTTCCCCCGCGCGGGTGATGATGGTTTTTACCTCGTGGGGCGTTAGGTTTTGGGCCTCATCCACGATAAAGATCACATTGCTCAGGCTACGCCCCCGGATGTAGGCCAGAGGCGTGACAAGGAGTTTCTCGCTTTGCAGCATCTCGTCGATCTGCTTGTGTTCCTTGTCCAGCTCGCTAAACTGGTTTTTGATAAACTTGAGATTGTCCCACAGCGGTTGCATGTAGGGATTGATCTTGGCCTTCATATCGCCGGGTAAATAGCCGATGTCCTTATTGCTCAGGGGCACGATGGGGCGCGCCAGATACACCTGCTTGTAGTGGCGCCTTTGTTCTAAGGCTCCCGCCAGGGCCAGGAGGGTCTTCCCGGTGCCGGCCACCCCGGTAAGGGTTACCAGTTTAATGTCGGGATGGCCCACCGCGTAGAGGGCAAATGCCTGCTCGGCATTGCGCGGCTTGATGCCATAGTAGCTTTTCTTACCTACTTGTTCCAGCGCCTCCTGCCCTGCATTAAAGCAGGCCAGGGCATCGCTTTTTGCTCCTTTAAGGATGTAAAAATGGTTGGGGGCCGGCTTAAATTCCGGCCGTACCTCTTGGAGCGCTTCGCGGCTAACCAGGTGCTCCTTGTAGAGGCGGTCTATCAGGTTTTGGTCAAAATCTTCCTCCACCGACTTACCGGAATACAAGGCATCCACGTCCTTCACCTTGCCCGTTTCGTAATCTTCGGAGGGAATATTGAGGGCCCGTGCTTTCAGGCGCAGATTTACGTCTTTGGTTACCAGCACCACCCGGTACTGCGTAGCTTCCTGGGCCATACGCAGGGTGGCGTTAAGGATTTTGTGGTCGTTTTTACTGGCGCCAAAGATTTCTGTGGCATCCCGGCCGCGGATGCCCTCTTGGTCCATCACCACTTTAAACTGGCCTTTGGTAGGCCCATTGAGGCTGTTCCAGTCGGTCAGGTTGTGCTCGCTGGATTTCTTATCCAGGAACTTGATAATCTGGCGGGCCTCGTAGTTTTTGGTATCGTGGCCTTTTTTGAAGGTATCCAGTTCCTCCAGCACCGTGATGGGGATGACCACATCGTGCTCATCAAAGTTGAGAATGGCGTTGTGATCGAAGAGCACCACGGAGGTATCGAGCACAAAAATTTTGGGCTGGGTGCCATTTCGGCTGGGATTTGCGGCCTTCTGGGGCTTTTCGGTCGATTTTGGGAGTTCCGCTTTGGGGGCCGGGGCGGAAGACCCGTTATCCGTGCGCTTGGGCATACCTGGGAGGAACTTGTGTTTGTTCCAAATGTAACATAGCGGAGGGGAGGTATCCATGCCCGCTAGAAAGGAGATATGCACGAATGTGGTGGCCGACTTGTTGATAAGTAGAACCTGCCTACAAGCAGCCGCTAACTAAATTCCACTCTCTCAAAAAACTGTTTTCCCAAAGAGGGATGAACTAAACCGCAAATTAACAGTCTCTTTTAATTGTAGTCACAAAAAAACATAACAATGAATAGGATAGCCATTAATTTGCCTTAAAAGCAACACTTATCAGAGGAAAAAAGTTATTTACTTCCAGAAAAAGACGCATTTTAGCCTTGACGGCTTTGCCCTCCTAAAGCTGCCCGGCATGATGAACTCCTTCCCAGGTCCCTCACTTCCCGATACAAAAAGTAACGAGTTTTCTGAACCTACTGTTATATAAGCCATTCAGAGCGAATGTCCTGAAACGGGCAACAACTGGGCAACAAGAAATCATAAGGCTTTAGAAAACAGGGG
Source organism: uncultured Bacteroidota bacterium (assembly GCA_913056475.1). Taxonomy (GTDB): domain Bacteria; phylum Bacteroidota; class Bacteroidia; order Flavobacteriales; family Schleiferiaceae; genus CAJXMS01. Next base: position 748 of record CAJXMS010000037.1, on the reverse strand, counting down.
GTAAAGAAAGGAAAATTGAGGGAGTTCGAGAAATAGACGTTTCCCTACTTCTGGACTAAAGCTAAGGCAAAAAAAGAACCGCCTCCAAGTGGAAGCGGTTCCCGACATCTGCAACATCAACCAGTATTAAGCAACAGTTACTGATCCTAAATAATAGCTGTTGGAGACCTTGGTGCCATCTTCAGAGATGAAGCCTAAGAATACTTCGACATCATCACCAGTAAAGTTGGAAGGCACGTTAAGGGTTTCTGCGGTAGCTGATCGGGCAGCTCCTGCAGTGGTGTACACTGCTTCTCCCTTAGTTGGATTCAGGATCACGATAAGTGCCTTATCGGTCGCCTGAGCGCCTCCAGAGCCTGAGTTGTCATCCCAGGATAAATCAACCTCAGCAGGGTTGGTGGAAGCGGCTGCACCGTTTACACCTCCGGCAAGGTTTCCTCGACTGACCAGCGCATTCGGATAGTCAACAGAGTAGTTAGGGTAAGTCCCGGTAATGGCGTTGTTCAGGTTGTAGGACATCGCACTGTTAAACTGGGTCATACCACTCGCATACTTCTTGAAACCAGTCCTGAGGAACTCAGTAATGGGCTGCAAGAATCGCAATACGGTCACGAACTTGGTTCGTTGATCGACCTGATCGGGGGTTTTAGGGTTTGCTACACTTGAGGGCTTGATACGTAAGTAGTCAATGCCTTTCCAGGTTCCACCGATAACGTTTCCCACCTGGCCGGACACACCTCCCAAGATT
>CAJXMS010000036.1 GCA_913056475.1 uncultured Bacteroidota bacterium | reverse complement strand
GCTGCCGCCGATGAAGCCGGAGTAGATCACAAAGCTGAAGAGTTCTCCCGTTTGCAGTTCGCCGGCGGCGATGAGATTTACGCCCTGCCATATCACCGCTACAATAGCGCCAAATAGTCCTAAGATAATGAAGGAAGAAAAGGCGCCCCGGTACTTACCGCCCTTCATGCCGGTGCGGGCTACTTGGTTGGTCTTGTGCCGGTAGCGCCCCATTTCGGTAAATTCATTGGCAAAGGCCTTGACGTTGAAGATGCCCTGCAGGGTTTCTTCTACGATGGTATTGGAGTCGGCCACCTCCCGCTGTACTTGCTTGGAATAGCGCCGGATAAAACGCCCAAAGAATACTGCCACCAAGACCACCACCGGCACGATGGCCAGCATAAAAAGGGTAAGCTGGGGAGAGGTGTAAAGCAGGATGGCTACCCCGCCAAAAATGATAATGAGCTGCCGGATAAACTCGGCCAGGGTGGTAGTGAAGGTTTCCTGCAGCAGGGAAATATCGGCCGAAATACGGCTGTTGAGCTCACCTACGCGCTGGGTATTAAAAAAGCGCATGGGCAGCTGGATGAGGTGCTGGTAGGTGGCCTGGCGCAGGGAGGCCAGGGTTTTTTCGGTTACGTTCACAAACAGGATCACCCGAAAGAAGGATACCACGGCCTGAAAAGTGAGGATGGCCGCCAGGGTTAAGGTGATGCGGCTAATGTTGTTAACCAGGTCATCAGCATTGGCGGCGTCTACCAGGTCGCCCAGGTACTTGGGGAAGGCGAGGTTGGCACTACTGGAAAGCAGTAGGAACACCAGCCCCAACAAAAATTCGCCACGGTAGGGCCGAATGTAGCGGTACAGCTTTAGGGCCTTCTTAAAAGCACTCCGGGTGGGACGCTTAGCGGTTTCTTTTGGTTCTGACGCGTTTTTTCGGCTCATGCAAATAGATAATGCGCTAAGGGCCGGATATCAATGTACCCCTGCCCGATAAAAGCCGGCAAAGATAAGCAGCACATGAAGCCATAACTGGCCGGTATAAACTTTGTTTTAAGCCCCCGGTCAATCCTTTTTGCGCTGGAGGATTTGGCCGGATTTTAATTTTTGCCAGTAGTCTTTCAGGTCCCGCCGCACTTCGCCGGAGAGCAGCAGCAGGCCTACTATATTAGGCAGAGCCATGGATAGGATCATCATATCGGAGAAGGCCAGTACCGCTCCCAGGCTCACCGATGAGCCGATCACGATAAAGACCAGAAAGAGCAACTTATAGCTGAGCTCCGTGATTTTGGTCCGGCCAAAGAGGAAGGTCCAGGCCCGCAGACCGTAGTAGCTCCAACTGATCATGGTACTAAAGGCAAAGAGGAAGATGGCAATGACCAGCACGTAGGGGAACCAGCTGAGGAACTCCACACTGCCAAAGGCGGCCGAAGTAAGCGTGGCACCGCCCTGCCCGTCGTCTTGGTAGTACCCGGTAAAAATAAGCACCAGCGCCGTTAGCGTGCATACCAATACGGTATCAATAAAGGGTTCTAAAAGGCCTACAAAACCCTCACTGACGGGATGCTTGGTTTTGGCGGCAGAGTGGGCGATGGCCGCGGAGCCTACCCCTGCTTCGTTGGAAAAGGCCGCCCGGCGGAAACCCTGGATCAGCACCCCGATAAAGCCCCCCAACATGGCGGAAGGCGCAAAGGCGCCATCGATGATCAACCCTAAGGCTTCGGGAAGGCCGGTAATATTCACTGCGATAATAGAAAGGGCCGCCAGAATGTAGAGCCCGGCCATAAAGGGAACGATCTTTTCAGTAACGCGGGCGATGCTTTTGATCCCGCCAATGATCACGGCTCCCACCAAAACGGCCAAAATGACCCCGAAGATGGGCCCTCCCCCTTCGAGAAAGGTAAATTGCTTGGATAACTGGGCGTAAGCCTGATTGGCCTGAAACATATTGCCGCCCCCAAAGCTGGCCCCGATGGTGAGGATGGCAAAAAACAAGGCCAGAAAACGGCCCAGTCCGGCCATGCCCATCCCTTTGAGGCCTTTGCGCAGGTAGCGCATGGGGCCGCCCTCTACCACGCCATCTTCTCCTATATCACGGTACTTTACCCCCAGCGTACATTCGGTAAATTTGGAAGCCATTCCCAGCAAACCCGCTATGATAAGCCAAAAGGTAGCTCCCGGTCCGCCTAGCGAAATGGCCACTGCCACTCCCGCTATATTGCCCAGGCCTACGGTGGCACTCACCGCCGTAGCCAGCGCTTGAAAGTGGGTAACCTCTCCCTCGGCGTCGTCTTCATTATACTTGCCGCGGACCAAATGGATGGAGTGGCGCCAGCCCCAGAAGTTGACAAAGCCCATTCGAACCGTAAAAAAGGCGGCGCCAAAGATGAGCCAGATCACAATAAAGGGGATGGCCACCGTGCGGACCTCCCCGTTGGGGTGGCGCGCCACCGTGCCATCATCACTATATACCTTATTATCGTAAAGCCCCATGGCGTAGAAAGGATCCCAAAAGATCACCGCCGCTACCCCATCTACAATGGGCTTAAAGGTTCCGTTGAAATATTCCGCTACGGAGTTTTCGGCTATTTCAAACTCCTGGATTACTTCCTCTCCGGCAGCATCTTTTACCCTCACCTTGTAGTCTATGCCCTCTACCAGGTTATTGGCGGCGCGTGAATTCGTGTCGGTCGTTTGCTGGCTCCAGTAATAGCGATAGGGAGGCTGGCCGCCGGTCATCTTGATCACCGCTTTGCCATCGTTTATGGCATCGGAAGGATTGCTGAGCTTGAAATCTTCCACCTGGAGCGGGCCGGCCGCCAGGGCCAGGCTGGAGAAGAGAGCGAATAATAACGTAGAAATAAAAGTGCGCATGAAAGCGGGTTCAAAAAATTTTAGGAAGCCACAATTATCGGGAAAAAACCACACATGATAAAATTGAACGGGGTGGAAAGCCTCCCGTTTTTTCTTAGCTTCCCTGAAACGCTGATTTTGCTCGATCCGATTCAATGTCGTGGGAAGCTCCCCGTTTTTCCTTGCTTCCCCTTGTTTCCAGCAAGTTCCGGCCTAATTTTCGGTTGAGCGGCGGTAGCTGCGACCCGGTAAAAAACCCTATATTCGTTCCAACCTTTCCATTTACATCTGTGCTTATGCGTGCTTCTTTCAAGTCGTTTTTACACTTTGCGCGGCGCCAGCGGTACCAGTTAGGCCTTCTTGCCATCCTTTTATTGCTCCTGCTGTTGCTCTGGCACTTTACGCCCATTTGGTTTTCGCCCCCGGAGGCAGATACGGCCCGGCAGGCCGCCGCGCAAGCGGCCTGGCAAGCCCTCCAGGAAGAAAAGCGCGCCGCCCTTCAGCCCTTTGACCCCAATGATGCTTCAGCGGCATTTTTACAATCTACCGGGCTGGATTCTGCGCTGGCAGCCCGCTGGCAAGGCTACCTGGCTGCCGGTGGTCACTTTCAAGAGCCCCGGGACGTGCTAAAAATTTACGGAATGGACAGCCTTTGGTGGGCGCGCGCCCGCTCATTTTTTCAGTTTACCACCACCGCTGAAGCGCCGTCGAAAAGGAATTCGGAAAACAAAAAAAGCCCTTCCACTCGCCTGTCGCTACGTCCTTTTAAGCTCAACCAGATTTCCAAAAACCAACTCCTCCAAATGGGTTTAAGGCCCTATCAGGCCGAGCGGATCCTGGCCTTTCGCGAGCGGTACCGCCCCTTCCGGAGCCCGGACGAACTGCGGGAAGTTTACGGGCTAGACAGCAGCCTCGCCCAGCGCCTCCTGCCGTACGCCCAGGTCTCCTCAGCGGGGCGCCAGGGTCGGCCTTCGGCCAAAAGTGATACCGCCCCGGAAAAAAACACCACGGCCCGCATCAACATCAACCAGGCCGATAGTCTTACCCTGCTCAAAGTACGCGGAATAGGCCCTTTCACCGCCGGCGAAATCTTGAAAAGACGGCGTCTCTGGGGCGGCTTTTTTAGTCTGGAACAGTTGAGGGGAATCTACTCCGTAGACAGCACGCGCTATGAAAGCCTGTCGTCCCAGCTGATTTGTGAAGGATCCTACCGGCGCTACCCGCTCAACGAGGTGCCTTACGATACCCTCATTCGTTGGCCCATGCTTAAGCACCGCCAGGCCGAAGCCATTATTTCTTTCCGAACAAGAATGCGGCCCTACCGCTCCGTGAAGGAGCTTCTAAACATTGCGTTGATCGACACCGTTTTATTCCGTAAAATTGCACCATACCTTTACGTGGAAGCGTCTCCAACAGATTAGTGGTACGGCTGCCTTCCCCAAAACCCTTCATAACCCCTCAGAATAAGCAATATGGAAGATACGGTAAGCACTGCAGCAGCAGTAGGAATGGATTTTGAGCAAAGCGAAACTCAGCAAATGATCGCCCAATCGGTGCGTGATTTTGCCGAACAAAGCATTCGCCCGCACATCATGAAATGGGACGAAAGCCAGGAGTTTCCCGCGGAAGTGCTCAAGCAACTGGGGGAAATGGGCGTGATGGGCATGCTTGTGCCGGAAGCGTACGGAGGGAGCGGGCTTAGCTATTTTGAATACGTTACCGCCATAGTAGAGCTCAGCAAGGTAGACCCCAGCATCGGCCTCAGCATGGCGGCGCACAACTCCTTATGTACCAATCATATTTTAATGTTTGGCAACGAGGAGCAAAAGCAAAAGTACCTCCCCAAACTGGCCACCGCCGAGTGGATCGGCGCCTGGGGGCTTACGGAAGTAGGTACTGGCAGCGATGCCGGCGGCATGAATACCACCGCCGTAAAAGATGGTAATGAATGGGTGCTTAACGGCTCCAAGAACTTTATCACCCACGGCATCTCGGGCGATGTGGCCGTGGTGGTGGTGCGCACCGGGGAGAAGGGCGACTCCCACGGCATGAGTGCCTTTGTGGTAGAAAAAGGAACGCCCGGATTTTCGGGCGGGCGCAAGGAAGATAAGCTGGGCATGCGCGCCTCGGAAACCACCGAACTTATCTTTGAAAATTGCCGGGTGCCCGAAGAAAATATGCTGGGCAAAGAAGGAGATGGCTTTATTCAGGCCATGAAAATCCTCGATGGTGGGCGGATATCCATCGCCGCCCTTTCTCTCGGTACCGGCTACGGCGCCTACCACGCAGCCCGCCAGTATGCCAAAGAAAGGGAGCAGTTTGGCAAACCCATCGGTAAGTTTCAGGCCGTAGGGTTTAAACTGGCCGATATGCTCACCGAGCTGGAAGCGGCGGAGCTGCTCACCTACAAAGCTTGTGACACTAAAGAACGCGGAGAAAAAGTAACCCGCGATAGCGCCATGGCCAAAATGTATGCCTCGGAAGTGGCCGTAAAGGCTTGCAACGAAGCGGTTCAAATTTTTGGCGGCTATGGTTTTACCAAGGATTTCCCGGTGGAGAAATTTTACCGCGATGTGAAACTATGTACCATCGGCGAAGGCACCACCGAGATTCAAAAATTGGTTATCTCCAAAGACCTGATGAAATAAGGGTTTTGAGCGCGCTGATCCGGTTTTTCGAAAGTATATGGCTTTCAGCTTCCTGAATTGTTGGCGCCCTGGAAGCGGTATAATGGAGGATAACCATTTTGAGCCCCTAAAAAATTTGTATATTTGCCCGCCCAAAAAAATTTAATAAACGACATTTCATGCTGGTAGTATCTGTAAAAGAAGGGGAATCGATAGAACGCGCGCTCAAGCGCTACAAGCGTAAATACGATCGCACGGGCGTAATGCGTCAGCTTCGCGCCCGCAAGCAGTACCTCAAACCTTCCGTAGCCCGTCGTAAAGAAGTGATTAAGGCGGCCTACATCCAGAAAAAACGGATGGAGGAAGAGTAAGCTCCCGGGCGCTTGCGCCTTCCTTACGGGAAAACATTCTAAGAGCACTCCGCCCACCGGCGGGGTGCTTTTTTATTTGCTACCTTAGCTTTCTGGGTCATAATCACCCCCGGCACCTTGATATGGAGCATGTAGATGGTTTTTTGGATTACCTGCGCTACCAAAAGCGTTTTTCCCCTCATACCCTGCGAAATTACCGGCGCGACCTTGAGCAGTTTCTAGCCTTCTTAAGCGAAGAATGCGGAGAACCTGATCTTACCGCAGTGCACCATCACTTGATACGGGCCTGGGTTTTGGCCCAGATGGAGCGGGAAGAAGCCCGGAGCTCTATCAAGCGGCGGCTCAGTGCCCTGCGAAGCTTTTATCGGCACCTTTTGCGCGAAGGGCAGGTAGCCCAAAACCCGGCTACCCTGGTTCAAATGCCGAAAGCGCCGCAAAAGCTGGTGAGGGGAGTGGCGGAGGGAGAGATGGAACGACTCCTGGCACAGCCGCCGCTGGAAGCTGGGGAATGGGGCGCTACCCAGGCCGTGATCATGGAAATCTTTTACGGGACCGGTGTCCGCGTAGCGGAATTAGTGGCGCTCGATGTGGGCGATTGTGATCTGGCCGGACGAAAAATCACCGTTACGGGCAAAGGCCGCAAGCAGCGAGAAATTCCTTTGGCCGAAGGCCTAAACGAAAAAATAAGGCAATACCTGGCCGCCTACCCCAAATCGGCAGAGCAAGCTTTGCTGCAAACAAGGGGCGGGGCGCGGCTCTATCCCAGGCTTGTGTATAAGGTGGTAAATCATTACCTTAGTATGGTATCTGGAAGCGACCAAAAGAGCCCGCACGTATTGCGCCACTCCTTTGCTACCCATATGCTGAATCGCGGAGCGGATTTGCAGTCCATTAAAGAGCTCTTAGGGCATGCCTCGCTGGCCGCTACCCAGGTTTATACCCATCATTCCATCGAAAAACTGAAAAGTATGTATAACCAGGCTCATCCCCGGAGCCATAAAGAGTAGGCCTATGAAAGCTACCTTCCAAGCCGTAAATTTTACCGCCGATGGTAAATTGATCTCCTTCATCCAGTATCGACTCAATAAGCTGGAAACCTATTACGACCGCGTCCTTAAGAGCGAAGTGTACCTGAAAGTGGACAATACCCCCGCTAAGGACAATAAACTGGTAGAAGTGAAGGCCCACCTACCTGGGCAGGAGCTTATGGTAAAAAAACAAGCCAAAAGCTTTGAACATGCCACCGATAAAGCGGTGGAAGCCCTTCGTCGCCAGCTGCGTAAGCACAAAGAAAAACACCTGACTTCGGTGTAAACAAATTTTTTAGAGCGGGGCTTGCCCCCATGTAATTTGTTTTTACATTTGCAGTCCGCTAAAAAAAGCGGGCTGCTCCTTTTTTGGTAGCTATAGGCCTGTGTAGCTCAGTTGGCTAGAGCAGCTGATTTGTAATCAGCTGGCCGGGGGTTCGAGTCCCTCCACAGGCTCCTTTTTCTTTTTGGCCTCCGGCCAAATGAGATGGGGCCGGCCATTCAAGGGCTTCGTTATTTGAAAATTGTTACCCGGGGAGATACTCAAGCGGTCAACGAGGACAGACTGTAAATCTGTTGGCTTAGCCTTCGTAGGTTCGAATCCTGCTCTCCCCACAGCCAGAAACCGAATCAAATTCGGGTAAATGCGGGAGTAGCTCAGCTGGCTAGAGCATCAGCCTTCCAAGCTGAGGGTCGCGGGTTCGAATCCCGTCTCCCGCTCTTTATGCGCTTCGGTCTTCAAGGGAGTCCTTGCCATTAAGGCTCTCATGCCCGCGGTGCAGGCTGAAAACGGGAGCATCTGACCGGCAGATGCTCAGCAGATAGAACGGGACTGATCGAAGGCCTTCCAGGCTTCCGGTGAGCCCCATTCGCTTTTAGAAATAATGCCGATGTAGCTCAGGGGTAGAGCGTTTCCTTGGTAAGGAAGAGGTCAGGGGTTCAAATCCCCTCATTGGCTCTAAGTGAAAGACCAGGGTGGTCTTGCTTAGTTTAAATAGAAATTAAATTTTAAGTTTTTAACCATGGCAAAAGAGAATTTTGTTCGGAACAAACCGCACCTGAATATCGGTACGCTCGGACACGTTGACCACGGTAAGACCACTTTGACTGCCGCAATTACCAATGTATTGGCAGAAGCTGGTTTTGGCGACAAGCGTGAATTCGACTCTATCGATAACGCTCCCGAAGAAAAAGAAAGGGGCATCACCATTAACTCCGCCCACGTGGAGTATGAAACCGCAAACCGGCACTACGCCCACGTAGATTGCCCCGGCCACGCGGACTACGTAAAAAACATGGTAACGGGTGCTGCCCAAATGGATGGCGCCATCCTGGTAGTGGCCTCTACCGATGGCCCTATGCCTCAAACGCGTGAGCACATTCTGCTGGGACGCCAGGTAGGGATCCCCAAGATTGTGGTGTTCATGAACAAAGTAGACCTGGTAGACGACGAGGAGCTGCTCGAATTGGTAGAAATGGAAATTCGTGAGTTGCTCTCCTTTTACGAATACGATGGCGATAATACGCCGGTGATCCAAGGCTCTGCCCTCGGTGCGCTGGAAGGCGCCAAAGAGTGGAGCGATAAAGTAATTGAGCTCATGGAGGCCTGCGATAACTGGATCGAAGAGCCCGAGCGTGATAACGAGAAGGAATTCTTGATGCCCATTGAGGATGTTTTCTCTATCACCGGTCGCGGTACTGTGGCTACCGGCCGGATTGAAACGGGCGTAGCCAACACTGGTGACCCGGTAGATATTATCGGCTTCGGCGACGAAAAAATGTCTTCCACTATCACTGGTGTGGAAATGTTCCGCAAAATTCTGGACCGGGGCGAAGCGGGCGATAACGTCGGCATCCTCCTGCGTGGTATCGAGAAAAAAGATATCCGCCGGGGTATGGTTATTGCCAAGCCCAAGTCTATCACCCCGCATACCAAATTTAAGGCGGAGGTATACGTACTTAAAAAAGAAGAAGGAGGCCGCCACACGCCCTTCCACAATAAATACCGCCCCCAGTTTTACCTGCGTACCACAGACGTAACCGGTGAAATTCACCTGCCGGAAGGTACCGAGATGGTAATGCCCGGTGATAACCTCACCATTACGGTAGAACTGATTGCGCCGGTAGCTATCAATAAAGGTCTTCGTTTCGCCATGCGTGAAGGAGGCCGTACGGTAGGGGCTGGTCAGGTAACTGAAATCATTGAGTAAGTTTAGCTCAAATGAAATAAAAAGCCGCAAAGGTGCCTCGGCCTCCGAAAGCTGAGGTACCTTTGCGACTTTCCATACGGGTGTAGCTCAGCTGGTAGAGCAGCGGTCTCCAAAACCGAAGGTCGCGAGTTCGATTCTTGCCACCCGTGCAAAGCTTCAAAAATGAGTAAAATAAAAAGCTATTTCCAGGAATCCTATCACGAGCTCGTGGAGAAAACCACTTGGCCTACGTGGAAAGAGCTGCAAAAGACAGCTGTTTTGGTAGCTGTTTCGGCAGTGATCATTGCCTTGCTCATCTTTGCGATGGACCGGGCCATTAGTTTTGTCCTGGGGGCTTTTTATGACTTGTTTTAGCCAGATTAAGGTAATTCGATGAGCGACAGTAAGCATTGGTATGTAGTTCGGGCCATTTCCGGCCAAGAAAACAAGATCAAGGACTACATTGAGAAGGAGATTGAATACCGCGGTCTGCAGGACTATGTGGGTCAAATTTTGGTGCCTACGGAGAAGGTATACCAAATTCGTAATGGGAAGAAAGTGAGCAAAGAGCGCAACTTTTTCCCGGGATACATTATGCTGGAGGCCCATTTAGGGGGCGAAGTGGCGCACACGGTAAAGAGTGTACAGGGCGTTATCGATTTCTTAGGGGAAGTAAAGGGTGGAGACCCGGTTCCCCTGCGAGAAAGTGAGGTGAATAGGATGCTGGGCCGCGTAGATAAGCTTAGCGAGGAAGAGGAGAAAATTAACATTCCCTTCATTATTGGGGAAACCGTAAAAGTAATTGATGGGCCGTTTAACGGTTTCAATGGTACCATCGAAAAAATACACGAGGAAAAGCGTAAGCTGGAGGTGATGGTGAAAATATTTGGCCGGAAAACCCCTTTAGAGCTTTCCTACATGCAAGTGGAAAAAGAATCTTAAGAATATAGATGTGAGCTCATAGTGGTCCCCGTGAAAAGGGGCAAAGAGAGTGCTTCCCTCTCTTGTCGATGAGAATTAGTAACATAAGTTTACCTTAATAGAAATGGCTAAAGAAGTAAGTGCAGTAATCAAACTCCAGGTTAAAGGTGGGGCAGCCAACCCCTCTCCTCCGGTAGGTCCCGCCCTCGGTGCCAAAGGCGTGAATATAATGGAGTTCTGCAAGCAATTCAACGGGCGTACCCAGGATAAAGCGGGCAAAATACTTCCCGTGATCATTACGGTGTATGGTGATAAGTCTTTTGACTTTATCGTCAAAACCCCGCCCGCAGCGATCCAGCTCATGGAAGCAGCTAAAATTAAAAAAGGCTCCCCCCAGAGTCACCTACAAAAAGTAGGCAAGGTCACCTGGGACCAGGTAAAAGCCATCGCGGAAGATAAAATGGCTGATCTCAATGCTTTTACAGAAGAGTCAGCAATGCAGATGGTGGCTGGAACGGCGCGCAGCATGGGTATAACAGTAACGGGTAAAAAGCCGTTTTAACAGTTTAAAACAAACCAAATGGCGGTATTAACGAAAAAACGCAAAACGGCCCTCGAAAAATTAGAGCCTAATAAGAGCTACACCATAGAGAATGCAGCGGGCCTGGTCAAGGATATGTCCAATACCAAATTTGACGCTACGGTAGACCTGGCGGTCAAATTGGGTGTAGACCCCAGGAAAGCTAACCAAATGGTGCGGGGCGTAGTAACGCTCCCCCACGGTACTGGTAAGGATGTGAAAGTCCTGGCGCTGGTAACCCCAGACAAAGAAGATGAAGCCAAAGAGGCAGGTGCCGACTTTGTAGGTTTGGACGATTACATCGAAAAGATAAAAGGAGGATGGACCGATGTGGACGTGATTGTTACCATGCCTAGCGTGATGGGGAAAATCGGGCCGCTTGGCCGTATTCTCGGTCCTCGAGGCCTAATGCCCAACCCTAAGACGGGTACGGTTACCATGAATGTAGGAAGTGCCGTAAGCGAAGTAAAAGCTGGTAAAATTGACTTTAAAGTGGATCGCTACGGAATAGTCCACGCGGCCATCGGAAAAGCTTCTTTTGAAGCCGATAAACTGGCGCAAAATGCCCGGGAACTCCTGCACACCCTTGAGCGTTTAAAGCCAACAGCTGCTAAAGGTACTTACATGAAGAGTATTTACATGAGTGCCACGATGAGTCCTTCGGTAAATATTGACGCGAAATCCATTTAAGGCTATAACGGCCCAAATCTCTTAGTTATGACCCGAGAAGAAAAAAATCAACAGATAGACGAGCTAGCGGAGCGCCTGAAGGAATCAGATGTGGTATACCTGGCAGATATAGCTGGGCTTGATGCCGCTCAAACCGGTATGCTTCGCGCGCAGTGCTTCAAAAATGGCATCCGTCTTCAGGTCGTGAAAAACACGCTCTTGAAGAAAGCCATGGAGCAGAGCGGTAAGGAATACTCCGGCCTTTATGATACCCTTTCTGGCAACACCTCTTTGATGATTGCGGAGAAGGGTAATGCCCCGGCCAAAGTGATCAAAGAACTCCGCAAAAAGAAACTGGAAAAGCCGCTGGTGAAAGGTGCCTACGTAGAAGAAGCCATCTACCTCGGCGATGACCAGCTGGAAAACCTGGCCTCCCTCAAGAGCAAGGAAGAGCTTATTGCCGATGTGATCGCTCTTCTCCAATCTCCCGCCAAAAACGTTATTTCTGGTCTGCAAGGCAGCGGAAAGGACAAAATTGGTGGCTTAATCAAGGCGCTGGAAGAACGCGCCGCTTAATTTGTACGCACTCAGCTTCCATAAATCAAGTGTATTTTTAAATCCTAAACTCTAAAGTTTACCCCCCATGGCAGATATCAAAGAACTAGGCGATCAGCTCGTAAATCTCACCGTAAAAGAGGTGAATGAACTGGCTGATTACCTCAAAGACGAGCACGGCATTGAACCCGCTGCGGCCGCGGCTGTAGTGGCAGGTCCCGCCGGCGGAGGCGGCGGCGAAGAAGCTGCCGAAGAGCAAACCGAATTTGACGTTATTCTCAAAAGCGGAGGTAGCTCCAAGCTCGCCGTAGTAAAACTGGTGAAAGAACTCGCCGGTCTCGGACTGAAAGAGGCCAAAGCCCTGGTTGATGAGGCGCCCAAGCCCATCAAGGAAGGCGTGGCCAAGGATGAAGCCGATTCCCTCAAAAGCCAACTCGAAGAGGCCGGAGCCGAGGTTGAAGTTAAGTAACATCCTCGCCAGCCTTTGTGGCTAATTATTGGTGGTTTAGGTCTTTTACCCCGCTTTTGGCGGCGGTATCTGACCTAAACCCTTTTGTGTTTATTTTAATAATGCTTTTCCCATGTCGAAAAATCCGGTAGCCC